>JAFPCT010000031.1 GCA_017390125.1 Treponema sp. | reverse complement strand
GAGCCTTACTTCCTGCGAGAACAAACAGGTGCTCAAGCTTTACAGCTGGACATACTACACTCCTAGCGATGTAGTCGCAGATTTTGAAAAAGAATTCGACTGCAAGGTTGTTGTGACAGAATATGATTCAAACGAAACCATGTTCAACAAACTTGTAAACGGCGGAGCAAAAAGTTTTGACATCGTTGTTCCTTCCCAGGACTACGTTTCAATCATGCTCAAGAAAAACATGCTTCAGCCTATTCACCAGGCAAACTTCACAAACAGAGATAAAATCAATCCTAAGCTTCTTGAAAAAATTTCATACGACCCGGAAATGAAATATGCAGTTCCGTACTACTTTGGCGCAGCAGGAATCAGCGTGAACAAGAAAAAAGTGCCGGCAGGAAGCTATGAAAAAACATGGAACATCTTCGCGGACCCGGCATTCAAAGGCCACGCTTCAATGATGGACGACTACCGTGAGGTAATGGGCGACGCCCTGGCATACAAAGGCTACAGCGTATGTACTGCAGACGACGGTGAGCTTAAGGAAATCACAGACCTCATCAAGAACGACTGGATTCCTAACATCGTAAAATTTGATGCAGAAGGCTTTGGAAAAGACTTTGCCCGCGGCGACCTCTGGCTCTGCCAGGGATACGCAGAATGCGTTTACGGCGAAGTTCCTGAGGCAGAATGGGATGAGACAATCGACTTCTTCATTCCTGAAGACGGAGGTCCTTCTTACCTTGACAGCATGTGTATCCTCAAGGATTCAAAGAATGCTGCCCTTGCAACAGACTTCATCAACTTTATCCACAGACCGGAAAATTATGCAAAGTTTCTTGATTTCTTCCGCTTCCCATGCTATGTAAACCTTGAGGCTGAAAAATACATGACTTCAAAACCTATGTATCAGGCTTCAATCATGGATAAGTGCGAGCTCAAGAACGACCTTGGAGAGAATTTGGACAAATACTACAATTTTTGGGAATCCTTGAGAATTTCAAATTAATTTTTGACAATTTTCCGACATGGGTTAGAATTACAGTATGACAGAACCAAATTTGACTTCTATACTTGATGCTTTTTCATCGCCAATTTTAATTGCAAAACCTGTTTTTGACGGCTCAAAACTTATAGATTTCGAGGTTCTGCTGGTAAACGATGCATACAGGCGCACTGTAAATACAATTTCAACTCCTATGCGCCGTTTGTCGGAATTCAAAGATGAGATTAACCATGACGTACCCTGGTTTGACATTGCTGAAAAGACGATTAACGGCATAGAAGTTGAGCCTTACACATATTATTCTGAAATAAGCCACTGCTGGTTCCGGATGCAGATGCGAAGTACTTCCGACAAACTTGTAGTGGTAAACATTCAGAATATCACCGAAGAAAAAAATCATGCACAGAAACTAAAGAAAACGGCATACCATGACATGCTCACCGGCCTGCCGAACCGCCTGCATTTCAGCGAAGACTTCCAGCCTTTCATCATGAAGGCGTCTTTCAACTGCACGAAACTTGGAGTCCTTCTGCTGGATCTTGACAACATGAAAGTTATAAATGATTCCCGGGGACATGCAGAAGGTGACGAGGTGCTTAAAAAAGCGGCAGAAACCCTGAGGCAGCTTGAAAAAGGCAACATAGTAAACTACCGCTTCGGCGGCGATGAATTTCTTATCGTAATTCAGAACCAGTCTTCTCTGGATTCAATCACAAACATAACGGACACAATCTACGAGTCCTTCCTGATGCAGAACATCAGCGTATCCGGCGGTATTGCAATCTACCCAGATGATTCAAAAGATGAGGACGAGCTTGTGCGCTTTGCTGACATTGCCATGCATCAGGCAAAGAAAGACGGAAAGAATCAGTTTGAATTCTTCAAGACCGAAATGCAGCGGCATTTCATCCAGAAACTTAACATACAGAACCATATGACTCAGGCCGTTCTCCAGAGTAATTTTACACAGGTGTACCAGCCGCAGTTCGACGTTCGAAGCGGCAAGCTCCGTGGATTCGAGGCTCTTATCCGCTGGCACGATGATGAGCTTGGTGAAATTCCGCCTTCAGTTTTCATTCCGATGGCAGAAGAATGCGGTCTTATCATTCCTATCGGAATCTGGGTTCTTAACACAGCTTTTAAAACCCTTAAAAAATGGCAGAATGATTATAAATTTACAGGAATAATTTCCGTAAACCTTTCTCCGATCCAGCTGAAGCAGCCTTCAATAATCTATGAGATTGAGAACCTGCTTACAAAATATGACCTTAATCCGGATGCAATTGAAATTGAAATAACAGAAGGCATCATGATAGACAATATGGACGATGCCATCGCAAAAATGCGTGAGCTCAAGAAAATGGGCTTCAAGATATCACTTGATGATTTCGGAACAGGATATTCCAGCCTGAGCTACCTTCAGCTGCTTCCTCTTGATACCCTTAAGATTGACAAATCATTCATCAACGATCTTACTTCAAAGGACGGAATCTAGGCGAATATCACAAATTCAATCATCATGATGGTCTCAAACATGGGTCTTGATACTATTGCAGAAGGCGTTGAGCACTACGACCAGTATGATCTTCTGAAGAAATTCAACTGTCATATAATTCAGGGATTCCTATGGGGAAAACCGATGTCTCAGGCCCGATGCGAGGCATACCTTTCCGGTGATGCTTCCGCACTGCTTTCTTTACAAAACGAGTAAAAAAGCCGATAAAAGAAGTATGCAGAACACAAGTTTAATGTCAATTATTTTTGAAGTAATAAAGAGTCCCTATGTCATCGGCACAACAATAGTCGTAATCCTCCTTATGAATTTCTGCTGCTTTGTCGCAAACTACAGGAAAAAGCCTGTGGTGCAGAAAAAAGTCAAGAAAGGACCCGCTCCAAAAACTGGAGAAAAGCCAGCAGAAGCTGCCGCCGAACCCCCTGCTCCAGAGGCAAATGCCGCTCCAGCTCCCGATGCAAACTAATTAAGCCAGCCCTTACCCTGCGCCCCGCCCTTCCGTACAAAGTTTTATGCCCTGTTTCAACAGTAATGCGGGAGCGCCAGAACCATTTCAGTATTTTTATGCGCCGCTGGCTTTTCAAGTCAGAGATAATGCTCATATAGGCAGAATGCTCCCAAACGTTCACCTCCAGAAGCGGAAGGGTCAGTCTGTTCAGCAGGGAAAGCAGGACAGGCTCAAATGTTTCTTCCGTAAAATATTTGTCCGAAAGACAGAGCAGCCCGTAGGCCGTTTCCGTATCATTCAGCAGGTTTCCGCCAGGCATGAGCTTTTCGGCTGAAGGAACTTTCATTTCTTTAAAAAGAGAAGATGCAGTGAGCACAACTGGAAAATGCCTGAAAAACTTTTTCTGAAGAAAACCATTTCTTTTTTCAAAAGAAGCAGAATCGCATATGTCACAGCCGCTGCAGACGGCCTGTTCTGCTCCCAGCGCGTCCAGAAGAACCTGACGTCTGCAGGAAGAGCCCAGGGCGAAATGGCGAAGGGCTGCATTTCTGGATGAATCCGGGAAGGCACAGAACTTCAGGCTGTCTTCCTGACTCCATAGAAGTATCGCGTTTGCAACGCTGCCGTCCCTTCCTCCCCGTCCCGCCTCCTGAATATAGGCTTCTGCTGTAAGCGGAGGGTCAAGATGCACTACAGTATGAATATCTTTTTTATCTACACCCATTCCGTAAGCACAGGTGGCACAGAGCACTGCATTTTTCTGCCTGAAAAACCATTCTTCAACCTCAGTCTTTTCTTCCTTATCCAGGCCGGCATGGTAAAACTTAGCCGTACCCCTGCCGAAAGCCACGTTCAGCTCCTGAGCCATATCCTCTGTTCTTGATCTTGTGCCGCAGAAAATTATCATGGGACGGCTTTCAGTTTTTGCAAGAATCAATGCAGCCGTTTTTTTAGATGAAACCTTCTTTACGTAATAGCGGATGTTCGGTCGGTCGCTTTCGCTGCGGACAATATGAGCGTCACCGTCAAAAAGAACTTCCGCAATGCGGGAAAGCACTTCCGGCGATGCGGTTGCAGTAAAGGCAGTAACAACAGGAACGGCAAGAGATTTAACAATCCGCCCCAGCTCAAGATAAAGCGGACGAAACGAATCTCCCCATTCAGAAACACAATGAGCTTCATCTATGGCAACGTGGCGTATGCCGCAGGCACACAGACGCTCAAGGAGAGCCGGACTTGAAAGGACTTCCGGGTTTGCAATTATGATTTTTGCTCCCTCCCGGATTGCCCTGAAATTTTCTTCCCTCTCTTCATCCGTCTGTCCTCCCCGGAAAATCACGCATTTCATTCCTCCCTCAACCATGCGCCGGTACTGGTCGCTCATAAGCGCAAGCAGCGGATAAATCACAAGGGTCGGACCGTCAAGAAGAAGCGCCGGTATCTGAAAGCATAGAGATTTTCCGGCCCCTGTAGGCAGCAGGACAATCTGTTTTCCAAGGACTTCCTGATTTTCACCAGAAGATGCGTCCATTATGTTTGCAATCACAAGACGCTGCCATGGATAAAGGTATTTTATTCCGAAATTTTCATAGGCGGCAATTCCAGCAGGATCATCACAGAAAATTTCATCAGCATCAATCTTCAGTTTTTCTTCAGTTTCTTCCACATAAATTTATTAGGAATCTCTCATAAAAAAATGCACTTTTATCGAATAATTGATATAATTGTATTCATGACCATGAAGAAATTTACTCTTATAATTCTACTTGTACTTTCATTCACTCCTGTTTTTTCACAGCGGCTGATGACAAATGCCGATCCGAAGATTTTTCAGTTCAAATTCAATAAAAACGACCAGAGCCGCATTCTTTCAACAGTAAATGAAGACGTATACCTGAACGGCAGATTCAATCACAACGCAGTCATCTTGAACCGCATTTCTTCCGTAATCACAGACGTAGACGAAAACGGAAGCGGAACGGCAGATGCAGTATTCATGACAACAGAAACTTCTGCACGCACATGGAACAACAAAAGCTCAACCTGGGGCGAAGAATACGAAAGCGTATTTACCAGGGACGTAACCGGAAAATATGAGATGGAAGACATATATTTCATGCCTACCGTACGGGACGTACCGATTTTTCCTGATTACAAAATTAAGCCAGGGGACACATGGAAAAAACAGGGATATGAAGCACACGACATGCGCCGAACTTTCGGAATTGAAAAACCTTTCATGTTTCCTTTCGAAGCAACCTACACTTACCGGGGAGACATGGAAGGCGAAAACGGAAATGTGCTCAGCCTTATCGAAATAAACTACAACATGTTCTTTACAACTCCGAACTTAAAGGCACAGACAGAGGCCGTGCTCGAAGCTCCGAAAATTACTACAGGATATTCACAAAGATGGCCGGACCATATGAATAT
>JAFPCT010000245.1 GCA_017390125.1 Treponema sp. | reverse complement strand
GAATTTTCTTCTTCTTTTCTGTTGAAGATTGCAGTTATTTTTTTTGTCAGCTTAAGGCGCCTTCACACCTACATGCAGTAAATGCACTCACACATTCGTCGAAACCGGTGCACCCCCAATTAAGTACATAGTTACCGATAATATACTCATGGGACGTGACTTTGTCAAATAAATTCGATTCTGTCATAATACCGTTGAATGGATTGCTTCTGTAATTCTATGGGAAAAACTGATAAAAAAAATAGCTGTTTGATAAATACGTTTTTTCATAATTATTGACAAAAAAGTTAGCATTGGCTAATATCTCATTTAGTTAGCATTTGCTAACATAAAGGAGAAAAATGCCTCTGACAATGGCTGCACTTGGAGAAAATTTTCTCATAAAAAAAATAAACGGCAAAGAGGAAGTCCGCCGCTTTCTTGAGAACTTGGGCTTTATCGCAGGTGCTCAGATTTCTGTTGTTTCCCAGATGTGCGGGAACCTTATCATTCAAATAAAAGACAGCCGCATCGCTGTAAGCCGTGAAATGGCACAAAAAATTATTGTGTAATTTTTTTATTAAATAAGTTAGCAGAAGCTAATTAATTAGGAGAATATATATGACATTACGAGAAGTGAAACCCAATCAGACTGTAAAAGTTCAGAAACTGCTTGGAGAGGGAGCGGTAAAACGCCGTATCATGGACATGGGAATTACAAAGGGAGTTGAAATTTTTGTCCGGAAAGTTGCTCCTCTTGGTGACCCTGTTGAGATCACAGTCCGTGGTTACGAACTTTCAGTAAGAAAATCTGATGCTGAGCTGGTACAGGTTTCGGAGGAATAGAAGATGATTAAGATAGCACTTGCAGGAAACCCGAACGCGGGAAAAACAACTCTTTTCAACTGCCTTACAGGATCAAATCAGTTTGTTGGAAACTGGCCTGGAGTAACTGTTGAAAAAAAAGAAGGAAAACTTAAAGGTCACAGCGATGCTGCGATCATGGACTTGCCGGGAATTTATTCCCTTTCTCCATATTCCCTTGAGGAAGTTGTTTCCCGGGAATACCTTGTAAAGGAACGCCCGGATGCAATCCTGAACATCGTCGACGGAACTAACTTTGAGCGAAATCTTTACCTGACGACTCAGCTTGCGGAGCTGGGAATTCCGATGGTTGTTGCAGTAAACATGATGGATGTTGTACGCAAAAACGGCGGCAAGATCCATGTAAAAGAAATGGAAGAAATTTTGGGCTGTCCTGTAGTTGAAATTTCCGCCCTCAAGGGAACAGGATGCATTCAGGCCGCAGAGATTGCCCTTAAAAAGGCTGAGGAAAAACAGCCTATGATGTACAAGCATCGTTTTGAAGGCTGCGTAGAACATGCCCTTGCTCATATTGAGGAAGCCGTTGTCCACAATCTCCCTGCGGAACAGCACAGATGGTATTCGGTAAAACTTTTTGAGCGTGATGAAAAAGTAATCAAGGCTCTGAACGTGCCGGCAGATAAAATCGCTCACATAGAGCAGGACATCAAATCCTGCGAAAAGGAGCTTGACGACGATTCTGAATCAATCATCACTGCAGAACGATACAAGTACATTGAATCAATCATCAAAAATTGCGTCACTAAGAAAAGCGGAAAAAAACTTTCCGTTTCAGATAAAATCGACCGTGTCGTTACAGACCGCTGGCTTGCACTTCCGATTTTCGCCGTTGTAATGTGGCTCGTTTACTACGTTTCAATGGTAACAGTCGGAGCGGCCGCTACTGACTGGGCAAACGACGGGCTCTTCGGCGACGGATACCACCTTTTTGGAGTCGGAACAGCTGCTTACGAAGAAGCTTCGGAAGAATACGGCGACACAGCAGAAATCCTTTCCGCTTTCGAAGCAGGGGAGGAAACTTACGTTGTGATTGATGACGAAACTATGGAAGTTTCTGAACCAATCGAAATTACAGAAGACCTTGTTTCACAAGCAAAGGAATTGGCTCAGAAATACGGCGAGGAAGGCCCTGATCCAGCGGAATACGGAATCTGGGTTCCAGGTGTTCCGGCTGTAATCGAAAGTCTTCTTGATAAGATCGGCTGCGCTGATGTTCTTAAAGCCCTGATTCTTGACGGAATCGTTGCCGGTGTAGGTGCCGTTCTTGGTTTCGTACTGCAGATGCTTGTGCTTTTCATTTTCCTTGCCTTCCTTGAATCCTGCGGTTACATGGCACGAATCGCCTTCATCATGGACCGAATTTTCCGCCGCTTCGGACTTTCTGGAAAATCATTCATTCCTATGCTTGTTGGAACAGGTTGTGGTGTTCCTGGAATCATGGCAAGCCGAACGATTGAAAACGAACGGGACCGCCGCATGACCATTATGACTACAACATTCATTCCTTGCGGTGCAAAAGTACCGTTCATCGCCCTTGTTTCAAGTGCAATTTTCGGCGGATCAGCTTGGGTTGCTACATCTGCATACTTCATCGGCGTTGCGGCAATCATCTGCTCTGGAATCATCCTTAAAAAGACAAAGCCTTTCATGGGCGAAGTTTCACCTTTCGTAATGGAACTTCCTGCATACCACTGGCCAACAGTCGGAAACGTGCTTCGCTCAATGTGGGAACGCGGATGGTCATTCATCAAAAAAGCAGGTACAATAATTTTGCTTTCTACCATTGTAATCTGGTTCCTTTCATTCTTCGGATGGACTGAATCTGGCTTTGGAATGCTGGAAGAAGATCAGATGGATTCAAGCGTTCTTGCAAAACTTGGAAGCCTGATTGCATGGATTTTCGCACCGACAGGCTGGGGAAACTGGCAGGCCGCTGTAGCTTCAATCACCGGACTTGTTGCAAAGGAGAACATCGTTGGTACAATGGGAATCCTTTACGGTGGAGAAGAAACCTGGGCAAACATGGCAGCCGCTTTCACTCATCCGGCTGGAATGTCATTCCTGATCTTCAACCTTTTGTGCGCTCCATGTTTTGCTGCAATCGGTGCAATCGGCCGTGAAATGAACAGCAGAAAATGGACATGGGCTGCAATCGGCTATCAGTGCGGACTTGCATACGTTGTAAGTTTCTGTGTATACCAGTTCGGAAGCCTTTTTGCCGGAAACGGAAACATCGTCGGCTCAATCTTTGCCGGTCTTGTTCTGTGCTGCTTCCTGTGGCTTCTGTTCAGAAAATCTGCAAAATATTCAAAATAGAGGAGTGTTATTTATGCTTGGAACAATAATTGTAAGTATTATCCTTATTGCTGCGGTAGCTGCAGTCATTGCTTCGATGATCAAAAAAAGAAAATCCGGAGGCAGCTCATGTTCCTGCGGAAGTTGTTCCGGCGGCTGCATTGGCTGTCAGTCTTGTCATAATGAAGTAATGTAATCACGCTTTATCAAAAGGCCGGTACGAACCCCAGCTTAAACCTGCGGTTTGTACCGGTTTTGCTTTCTGTTGAATGTTGACACCATTAATTTTCTGACGATAAAATTATTTCCATGAACGAAGAGGAAATCGCAAAAATCTGCAAAGCCCTTGGCGACGTAAACCGCGTCCGCATAATAAAAATGCTCACCTCCGGCGAACTGTGTGCCTGCAAAATCCTTGATGCCCTTGCAATTACCCAGCCGACCCTTTCACATCACATGAAAATCCTCGCAGACTGCAGCCTGGTTTCTGTCCTCAAGGAAGGAAAGTGGTCTTATTATAAAATTAATTGCGAGACATTTTCTAAGTTCAAATCAATTCTTGAAGAAATTTCCTGCACAAAGACAAAGTTTCAAACCTCAAGCTGTAACTGCGCAAATAAATGATTGAATTCCCATTATGTTTTTCATATTGACACGTGTCTATATATTTCAATATATTTTCATTGGTAATCATCAATGTAAAAGGTGTCGTTCATGCAGGATTTCATTCAAAATCAAATTTTCGGAATGCGCTGGCTCAACGCTCTTATTGGCCGGGTTCTGGCTGTCTGTGGTCTCGACACGACGAGCCGTCCGGGTGCCGGCATTCAGTTTTTCATCTATGACGTCATCAAAATCACAATACTGCTGTTTATCCTGATTTTTATAATCTCATACATTCAGTCATATTTTCCGCCGGAAAAAAGCCGCAGGATTATGGGACGATTCAAAGGTTTGGGGGCAAGGTGCGTTGGAGCCCTTCTTGGAACCGTTACGCCTTTCTGTTCCTGTTCTTCAATACCTATTTTCATGGGCTTTACACAGGCAGGACTCCCGCTGGGAGTTACCTTCAGTTTTTTGATTTCTTCACCTATGGTTGATTTGGGCTCCCTTGTTTTGCTGATGAGCATTTTCGGCTGGAAGATTGCGACGGCTTATGTTGTAACCGGCCTTGTGATTGCAGTTGCAGGGGGAACGGTCATAGAGCACCTTCACATGGAAGGGGAGGTTGCAGATTTTATTAATAACTCAAAGGCAGCCACCCCGGAATACGAAGCGGAAGTTCCGACACAAAAAGAGCGCCTCCGCGATTCCCTGGACGCAGTGCTTTCCACCCTCAAGAAAGTTTTCTTCTATATAATAGCAGGTGTTGCAATCGGATCTGTCATCCACAACTGGATTCCGGAAAACTGGATTGTTACGGTTCTCGGCGACAAAAATCCTTTCGGCGTAATTCTTTCAACAGTCTGCGGAGTTCCAATGTACGCAGATATTTTCGGCTGCATTCCCATTGCAGAAAGCCTTCTTGCAAAAGGCGCGCTACTGGGAGTAGTCCTCAGCTTCTTGATGGCAGTTACAACCTTGAGCCTTCCGAGCATGATCATGTTGAGCAAGGCAATAAAACCAAAGCTTTTGACCGTGTTTATTGTAATCTGCATCGCGGGAATCATAATCGTCGGCTATTTATTCAATCTCGTTCAGGGATTTTTAATTGCATAAAAAAAAATCAATCAAACAGGAGAAAAAAATGAGCGAATGTTGTTGTTGTGGAAGTTCAGAATCTTCAGCAAATGAAGTATCTGGAAAAATCGAAAGTGTAAAAGTATTGGGAAGCGGCTGTAAAAACTGCCAGAGCTTTCATCAGAATGTAATCGATGCACTTGCAGAGCTTAATCTTGCAGTTGAGCTGGAATATGTTACGGACATGCATTAAGCGAGACAAGCGGATGGTATTCCGATTTCGCCAACTTCGTCAGTGCGAGTAACCCATGGTTTGTTCGAGTCGGGAACTATAGCTACACTACGAATGCGGGAGTGTTCAGTTTCGATCGCAACAATGGTAGTGCGAGCAGCATCATCTCGTTTCGTGTTGTGGTGCTCGGTTAGGCTGCGGAGCAGCATT
>JAFPCT010000244.1 GCA_017390125.1 Treponema sp. | reverse complement strand
TTCATCGAATTCCTTTTCCAGTGCAACACGCTTAGCACGGACTTCCTTGGCTTTTGCGTCTATCGTACGAATTTCTGTCTGGAGCTGCTGTTTTTTGAGCGTTAAAGTAGGAAGATAACGCTGATACATTTTAAGCGCGTCTTTCTGTACTTTCTGCTCATTTTTAGTCAGCTTTATTTTTGCCATACAGTTTCCTTATAACAGTTAGTTTTTCGGCCAGTGCTTTTCAACCAAAGCTGTTTTAATGCCGGTTTCTGACGGTTCAAAGCAGTCCGCAAGAATTTTCCAGCCCAAATCAAGTGCATCTTCCAGAGAAATATTCTTTGAAAGATCCATCATTTCCTTTTCAAATTCAGCACCGAATTTCAAAAGTTTAACATCCCATTCGCTCATATTGAAACCCATGGATTTCTTTTCAAGTGTATCCTTGTAGTTTGCATAAAGGCGAATCATACCATCCATAAGAGCACGGTGATCATCACGAGTCTTGTCGTTTACGTTCTGCTTAAGGCGCGAAAGTGAACCGAACGGTTCGATTCGTCCGCCCTTAAGGTAGTACTGACCTTCCGTAATGTAACCTGTGTTATCAGGAACCGGGTGAGTAACGTCATCACCTGGCATTGTTGTAACGGCAAGAACAGTTACAGAACCGGCACCTTCAAAGTCAACGGCTTTTTCATAGCGGCTGGCAAGCTGAGAGTACAAGTCTCCCGGGTATCCTCGGTTTGAAGGAACCTGTTCCTGTGTAATGGCAATTTCCTTCATTGAGTCAGCGAAGTTTGTCATGTCAGTAAGAAGAACGAGAACGTCCTTACCCTGAAGAGCAAACTGTTCCGCTACTGCAAGCGAAAGGTCAGGAATTTTCTGACATTCTACAGTCGGGTCAGCAGCTGTGTGCATGAACATAACAGTCTTTGAAAGAGCACCGCCGTTTTCAAGCGTATCCTTGAAATAAAGATAGTCGTCATATTTAAGACCCATACCGCCAAGAACAATTACGTCTACCTCAGCCTGCATGGCAATTCGTGCCAAAAGCTGGTTGTAAGGTTCTCCAGAAATACTGAAAATCGGAAGTTTCTGAGAAACGACCAATGTATTGAACATATCAATCATTGGAATACCGGTACGAATCATTCGGCGTGCCATAATACGTTTTGAAGGGTTTACCGAAGGACCTCCGATTGCAACAAGGTTGTCTGCAAGAGCAGGTCCGTTGTCGCGAGGTTCTGCGGAACCGTTGAAAATTCTTCCAAGAAGATTTTCACTGAAAGAAACTTCCATGCGGTGTCCAAGGAACCTGATATGGTCACCAGTATTAACACCTCGTCCGCCGGCAAAAACCTGAAGCGAAACAATGTCACCTTCAATCTTGTTTACTTCGGCAAGGGATTTACCGAATGCAGTTTCAATTTCTGCAAGCTCACCGTAGGCAACGTTGTCTGCCTTTACAGTAATAACGCTTCCGACGATGGATTCAATTTTGCTATAAATCTTACTCATTATTCACCACCTTTAAGCATATCAGCAGCTTCAGCTTTTACTGTACCCTTCTTAGAAGCGTATAATTCATCGATTTCCTTTTCCTTAGCCTTGAATT
>JAFPCT010000005.1 GCA_017390125.1 Treponema sp. | reverse complement strand
TGTCTATATATATTTCCTTATCAAATTTTTCAGCAGGACGAGAATACAGGAATTCAAGGATATGAACGGCATAACGGGCCTTCAGATTGTCATATTCACACTGAACCTGATTGTAGAATTCGTGAACTTCATTCCATGAGTTTATTCTGCCTTGCTTTACAAGGTCGCACAATTCGGAAACCTTTTCTTTCGGAACAATCTGACCGCCAAGATTTGACCATTCGGTGCAGAGAGGAAAAAGCTTGATTTCCGAAACAATGATTTCTTCCAGAGCCACAAGGCTGTTCCGGTGACAGAACTCTATAAGCTCACGGACTGCAAAATATTTAAGAACCTGTCTGTACGCCCGGTATGCCTTAAGAGGCATGCAGATGAAAGCCCCTGCCTTTTTCTGTGCCTGAAGGTCATACAGGGTAAATTTTTCGTTTGTTGAATTGTGAAGGTAGTCTTTTGCCGCCTGATACAATTTTTCAGGAGTATCAGCATCTTTTGTAAGGCTTACATCCAGCTGGGAAAGCTGAGATGCGGTAAGATTTATGATTCTATGCAGGGCTTCTGCAGTTTCCTGCATAGTGTCCGGTGCAAACGGGTCGTTCTCAATGTTCTGGATTTTTATGAAACGCTTGTCTCTCTTTGAAAATTTGTACTTGTTGCGGATTATCGCAAACATATTGTACATGAACCACCAGGCAGGAATGATGTGAATCGGACTGCCGGCACTTTCTCCAGGAGAAATAAGAGAGAAGGGATACTGAATATCCAGCTCATGCTGATAGGAACCTTTTGCCGCAAGCACAAAACTTGCAAAACGGCTGTTATGCTTAAAATCAGAGCACAATCCCGGCCAGAATCCTCTTCCGGCAATAATTTCACCGTCAGGACTTCGGGAATTGTGGTTACTTCCGATTGTAGCACCTGCGGCAACATTGGACTGTCCCTGAACAGTTGCAGCTATAAGGAACGAAGAATTGTGATGCTGCTCATGGAACGGGAAAATCAGATTGTTCAGAAGCTCGCAGCAGGAAACCGTCGAATTGTCTCCCAAAACAGAATTAATGAGGCGCGCTCCGTATTTCAGCTGACAGTTTCGTCCAAGAACAAAACGTATGCCCACTGCCTGATAGAACACATGGGAACCGTAGCCTACAATTCCGTTCACAAGCTCAACCCCTTCGCCTATCTGGCTTGACTCATCTTCGCTGGAAAGAATCGTAACGTTCTTAAGCTTGAAAGCTCCTTTTATATATGTGCAGGCACCTATTTTTGCATCTTTGATGAGAGTGGTATTTTTTATTACAACGTCATTATCAATGATTCCGTAAGTATCTGCTTTTTTTGAAAAACTGTTTTCCGTGATCTCAATAAGACGGGTCATAAGTTTTGAGTCACCGCGGAACCGGGACCAGATGTATGCATCGGCCGGAATCATGCTTTCAAAGGGAAGCACTGCCCTTCCGTCATTTTCATTGCATACTCCAACCCATATACGACTGTCTTCTTTCTCGCCGTCTTTAAGAATGCCGTTTCCGAATTTACTGTGGTTCGTGCAGCTTAATTCCTGCACGTTGAAAAGCATTACTCTCTCACCCAGCCTGTAGTTCTCCAGATATGAAACGTTACGCACTACGTTATCATCACCCACAACAGTATTGCGCACAAGACAATTCACAATGCCAGTCTCAAGCTCCAGATCATGATACTTGAGTTTTGCAGGACACAATCTTCCGATGATTACAAAACCTTCAAAGCGGGAATCACGAATATATTCAGGGTCAAACTCTCCTTCTTTGGCACTGACATATACATTTTCCCAGTCTTCCGCACTGTTTCTCAGCTCCTCAAGCCTTTTGATCTCGTTCTGTTTAAGTTTTCGTCTGCCTGAAAGCAGTTCTACGGGAATTTCAACTTCTGCGTGTTTTTTTTGTAAATAAGTGATACCTGTCATGTGTTCAATTCTACTTAAAACATGCAAAAAATGCTATAATTCATTCATGAAGAAATTTCTGATTTGCATGACCCTTATATTAAAAACAATGCTTTTTGCTCAGGAGTCATTTTATGCTCCGGGAAACTACGATGAATATGTGCTTGAAAACGGAATGAGCGTTTTTGTTCTGGAAGATTTTTCCTGCGCCACAATCCGCGTTGAATATGCCGTAAAAGCAGGATTTTCTTCCCAGAGTCAGACAGACACAGGATTTTTTTCACTTTACACCCGTCTTTTCAAAAAAAGCACTGAAAACTTCAATGAGCTGAAAGGACTTTCAGCCGAATGCAATGCAGATTCTTCCCGCTACGTCACGAGCACCACCCCGTCAAAAATAAGCAGGACATTTTCCCTGCTTGCATCCGCAGCTTTTTCGCCGTCATTTTCCGACCTTCTCATAAAGGATGAGCTTTCAGAGCTGAAAACCGAAGTCATGCAGTACGCCTACACTCCGGCGGCTTTCATAAACGCAAGCATTGATTCCCGGGTTTTCTCCGCCTCTCCCTGGAAGCATGACTCAGGAATATATCCGGCTCTTTTTACAAAAACCAGTCCGGCTCAGGCAAGAACCATACTTTCCCGCATCTCAACAGGCTGGTACGTACCACAGAACAGCGCACTTTTCATAAGCGGGTGCATAAAAAAGGATGCTGCCCTGAATCTTGCAAAACAAACCTTCGGACAATACGAGGCCGCCATTTCCCCCCAGAAAGCCAGAGGAGCCGCAACTGGAAACAAGATCCACAAATTCGTGCTTTACGACAATGATTTTTCCGAAGAACTCTCTCAAATTATAGTCCAGTACACATCCCTTTCAATGAACCTCAGCGACATTGCCGCCGCCGCGCTGAATTCAGACCGCTCAACCCTTAAGGAAACTCTGTGCCGGGAACAGAAACTGAACATCCGCGAAAGTGAATACATAAATGCCGCCGCCGCTCACAAAAACGGAACAAGCCGGCTTATAATCCAGGCTCTTCTTGAGAGAAACAAAACTTCCGTTCCGGAGCAGTGCGAGCTTTTCCTCAAGGACACGCTGAGGGCAGCAGAAAACACAGGAACAGAAGAATACCTTGCCGCAAAAAAAGTTCTGGCTGCTTCCTTTGACACAGTAACTTCCTGTTCAGAAACCTTCATGGAATACCTTTCCCAATTTTGGGCGCTGAAAAACCAGGACGGAGAAGAAAGCTGTCGTAATCTTGCGGAAAGAATGTGCGGCCGCCCCTCCGAAATCAACAGCGAAAATACCGAGGAAATAAATTCATGTCTTAAAAGTGAATCTCCTTTTGTCTTTGTGCTTGTGAATACCAAAACTTACCGCAAGAGCAAAAACCTTTTTGCAAAAGCCGGATATGAACCTGTAAATCAGAAAAACAGCTCATGGTTCATGCAGAACCTGCAGAAAAACGCTTCTGCAAACGTAAAGGATGAGAAGGTCCTTTCGTACCTTTCAGATTTTGACTCAAAGGACGCGCTGGAAAGATTCATAAATGAAAGCAGGGCTTCCCTGACGGAAACAAAACTTTCCAACGGAATTCCTGTTATTTTTAAGGAAAACAAAAATTCCTCGCAATGTGCAATCGTCCTTTCGATTGACGGAGGAAAATTTTCTGAGGCCGGGAAACCGGGTTTTGAAAGCGTAATGATAAATTCGCTTTCCATAAACATTCAGCATGAACTGAACCGCTGCAGTTCCCAGGGACTTCTGGAAGGATTTCCCGACGTTCAGGCAGAAACGCTGAACAGAAAAAGTCTGGTTTCAATCATCTGCATGAAAGAAGATGCAACCACCTCTCTCAAGGCTGTTGGAGAAGCATTGATTTTCAGCGACATTGCCCCGGCAAGCGCAGACAGCGCAGTATATTCAGTTCAAACCCAGAAACGGATTTTCAACGCAAGTCCCGTAAATCAAATTACTTTCCGCGGAATAAAATACCTGTACGACGATTACCTCATCAGGGATATTTTTGACAGCGACAAGGACATTCTCGCAAGGACTTCATACACAGACATTTTAAGCGCATATCCAAAACTTCTGGACGCTTCACGTTATTCAATAATAATTGCAGGAAATTTTGAAAAAGAAGATGCTCTTGCAGTCCTCAACAGCTCGACAGGACTCCTTTCCGTTCAGCAGGGAATCAAAACGGAAAGAGGCTTTCCGGCTCCGGATTTTCCGTCAAAAACAAAGAGAGTCACTGCAAAAATCCGTCACCTTTTCTACACAGACGTTAAGGCAGAGGATGCAGGTCCGATGCCGGCAGTTCTGGTTCCAACAAAAGATTTTGCAGATCCAGTACAGTTCTGGTTCCGGACCCCGGAAAACAAGACCGAGATGCAGCTTTTCAATGCCGTACTGCTGCGCTTTTCAGAGCTGCTGAACGAAAAAACTGAGACAAGACTTCTTTTTGCAGAAGCCCCTCTGCCTGTTGCAGCGGTAACATTTCTGAACGTACCTCACACGGATGTTATTGACCGCATTTACGCAGAAAAAATAAAGAAACTGAAAGATGCCATTCACACTGAAGAGGAAGCAGAAAATGCAAAGTACGCATGGATTATGCACTTCCTTGCCGAAACAAAAACAAATGCAGGAACAGCAAAAATAATTGCGAAGGGATCAGAATACGATGAATACTTACAGGATTACCAGAGCATCCTTGACGCGAGCCCTGAAGATTTCGCGGCAATTACAGAAAAATACTTCCCGGATGAGCCTCTCCTAAAAGTATACTCATCAGATGCAAAACGCTAGGAAAGGTTTCTAGCGCTTGCATTCT
>JAFPCT010000243.1 GCA_017390125.1 Treponema sp. | reverse complement strand
GACAATAAGAACCTTAAGGATGACGATGACAAGTCTACGTTCAACGGATATGCCCGCAGCCTTGAGAGCGAATACAATATGTACCGCAAGAACAATCCGAACTACATTGACGCTCCGTTCCTTTCGAACCACGACCTGCCTAGAAGTGCCGCCGCGCTCCGCAACAAGCCTGAAAAAATAAAGCTTGCCGCTGATATGTACATTCTTGCAGAAGGAATTCCGTTCCTTTACTACGGTGAAGAAATCGGTATGAAGAGCGGTTCTGATGATCCTTCAAAACGAACTCCGCTCGTATGGAAGCCGGAGGGCAAGGAAAAGCTTGCTGCTACATGGACAAACAGCCCGGCTTATCAGAATGCAAACAACTATAACAAGAAAACTGTTCCGATCAGCGAACAGGAAAAGGATCCGGATTCAATTCTGAACCACTACAAGCGTGTTATTCGTGTAAAGACTGCTCATCCGGCATTGTTCCGCGGACGTCTTCATGCTGTACCTGTTGATTCAGGAGTCCTTGAATCTTACGTAATGGAATGTGATGTAGAAAAGGCTTTTGTAATTCATAATGTTTCTTCAAAGAGAACGGAAACAGTTGCTCTTCCTGAAGGATGTGACATGCCTTTGGTTTACACTGCAAATCCTGGCACTGTTATTGCAGACGGAAAAATTACCATTCCGCCTCTTACCACTGTAGTTCTTGCTCAGAGCAAATAAATTACGGCGAGATGAAAAAGCAGTCCGAAAAATTCGGGCTGCTTTTTTTTACAGTATGTTTTTTATTTCCTTGAGGCTGCTGATTACAGCATCGCTTATGCTTTTCAGTTCTTCTGTCGGCTGAATTTTGTCCGGAACCATGATTGTAAAAAGTCCCGCGGCATGAGCGCTTCTGACTCCGTTGGGGCTGTCTTCTATTGCCGCACAGCTTTCCGGCGCAATGCCTATTGAAGCGCAGGCTTTCAGATAGATTTCAGGATCCGGTTTTGAATGCTCAACCTGATCGCCGCAGGTTATTGTCTTGAAATACTGGATTATCTTGCAGGCTTCAAGCTGTCTGAATACCCGGAATTTTCTTGTTGATGAGGCAAGGGCAATGGTATATTTTTCTGTCAGATATTTAAGAGCTTCTTCTGCATAAGGCATGAGAGGAATGCCCTCAGTTTTTTCAACTTCATCAAAGAGTTCCGAAGTCCTGTTCAGGAATTTCAGGCCGTCAAAATCCTGCCCGTACATTCCCTTCAGAAACTGAATCGTGTCGGCTCTGTTTGCTCCCATGCATTTTTTATTAGCGTCTGCAATATTTTTAAGTCCGAATTCTTCAGCTGCTGTTTCCCAGTTTCTCCAGCTGATTGTTTCTGTGTCTAAAAGTACGCCGTCCATGTCAAATATTACGGCTTTGATTTCTCTGTTTGTCATGAGTACAGTATAGTGGTTTTTTCTATAAATGTCTTTCATATGCAGTTTGTTTTGACTGGTTTTGTGAAACTTGCTATCATCTGGCTATGTCGTCTTTAGGAAAGATAACTTACGGAATGGAAAAAAAGTTCGTCTTTTTTACGTTCCTTACTCCTGTGTTCATGATAGGTGAAGTTTTTTTGGAAACGGTCATTCCGTACCTTATGTCCCTTATTATTGACGGAGGAATTCAAAATCGGGATGTTCCTTATGTGCTGAGAACCGGAATGCTTATGGTTCTTTGCGCCTTCGTTTCCTTGTTGTGCGGTGCTGGAGGGGCCTGTACAGGAGCATATGCCAGCCAGGGATTTTCGCGCTCCCTGCGAAAACGGCTTTTTTCAAAAGTTCAGGATTTTTCTTTTTCGAACATAGATTCATTTTCAACAGGATCCCTTGTAACCCGCCTTACAACAGACGTTGCCAATGTGCAGAATGTGTATCAGCTTTTGATCCGTATCTGTTTCCGCGCGCCTTTTATGCTTGTGGGCGGAACTGCCATGGCTTTCATGATCAATTCCAGGCTTGCAATTGTTTTTCTTGTGGCTCTGCCGCTTCTTGCTTGTGTCATAGCCTTTGTTTCTGCTCTTGCATATTCCCGTTTTGCAAAGATGCTTGAGCATTATGACAGTTTGAATACTGTTGTGCAGGAAAACCTGATTGCAATCCGCGTGGTAAAGGCTTTTGTCCGCGGGGACTATGAATGTGAAAAATTTGCATCTTCTGCTGATGCCGTAAGAAACGCTCAGGTTCGGGCGGAACGGCTTGTAATCGTCCTTATGCCTGTAATGCAGGCAGTTGTCTATGCATGTATAATTTCTGTTTTCTGGTTTGGCGGCAGAATGATTGCTTTTGGTTCGATGAAAGCCGGTGAGCTTGTAAGTTTTCTGAGTTACGTAGCTCAGATTCTTATGAGCCTCATGATGCTCGGGATGATTTTTGTAAACGTTGTCCTGAGTCGTGCCTCTGTCAGGAGAATTGTTGAGGTTCTTGATGAAAAACCTTCTGTAAGGGAAAAACCACAAGAAAATGCCGGAGCCGTAAAGGATGGTTCCATAGATTTTGAAAACGTGTGCTTCAGTTATTCCGGTCAGGCTGAGAACTGCGTCCTTGAGGACGTGAGCTTTCATATAGACAGCGGTGAGACAATAGGCATCATCGGAGGAACAGGTTCATCAAAGACTACGCTTGTTTCTCTTATTCCCCGGCTTTACGACGTGCACAAGGGAAGTGTAAAAGTTTCCGGTGTTGACGTCCGTGATTATCCGCTTTCAGCCCTTAGAGACGGCATATCTGTTGTCCTTCAGAAAAACATGCTTTTTAGCGGAACGATACGGGAAAATCTTCTTTGGGGAAATGAGCATGCTTCTGATGAGGAGATTGTAAATGCCTGCAGGGCCGGTGATGCTGACAGTTTTATACAGGGCTTTTCCGCTGGTTACGACACTATGCTTGAGCCGGGGGGTGCAAATCTTTCCGGAGGGCAGAAGCAGAGGCTTTGTATTGCCCGTTCTCTTTTGAAGAATCCCCGGATATTGATTCTGGATGATTCCACCAGTGCCGTTGATACAGCTACTGAAAGCCGTATCCGTACCGCTCTGGCTGAACTTCATCCTGAGACGACTAAGATAATTATTGCCCATAGAATTTCCAGCGTGAAGGATGCGGACCGCATTTTCGTTCTGGACGAAGGGCGTATTGTTGGTTCCGGCTCTCATCAGGAGCTTTTGAAAAACTGCAGGGTTTATCAGGAAGTATATGAATCTCAGAAGGGGCTCTGTCCTGACGGTCAGAAAGAGGGGGTGTAACATGCCGCCGGTAAAAATGAAAGGGGTTCAGAGACCAAGAGACACAAAGAAAGTGATTTCCCGCATTCTTTGCTATATGGGCAAATTTAAATTCCTGTGGATTTTTGTTTTTGTATGCGTGCTTTTCAGTTCTGCGGCGGAAATTGCCTCTTCGTACATGATTAAGCCTGTACTGAACGATTATATTGTTCCCCTACTGAACAGCGAGAATCCGGATTTTTCTGTTTTTGCGTTAATGCTTGTAAAAGTTTCCGTTTTCTTCCTGCTGGGAGCTGTAGCCTCATGGGGGAACGCGCGCATTATGCTGAATATTTCAAGCTCGCTTTTGTGCAGTCTCCGCAAAGACCTTTTTAATAAACTGGAAACGCTTCCCGTAAAATATTTTGAAAAGCATCCTCACGGCGAGCTTATGAGCCGTTTTACAAGTGATACTGACACTCTGCGGGATATGATGAGCCAGACTGTACCTCAGCTCGTGTCCTCAGCAGTAAATGTTCTTGGTGTTTTTGTAATGATGCTTGT
>JAFPCT010000242.1 GCA_017390125.1 Treponema sp. | reverse complement strand
GAAATTGTCCTTTATCTGTTCTGAAGATACGTTGAGCTTTTCATCTGATTTTGTGAAGATTCCTTCAGTGACGATTTCGTACGGGCCGGCACAGATGATGCCTGAGGATTTCGTTTTTCCTGTTACAATGAGCCGTGCGTCTGAACAGCTTTGAAAGCAGCTTCTGTCGCTGTCGGTAAGTGCAATTCTTATAATCTGCCATCCGGCGGTACTTTGTATGAATCCTGTTTTTACGGCATCTGTAGTGTTTCCCGTCAGTTTCCAGCATGGAATCTTGTCGGAATATTCAGCTTTCGGGTCATCAGAGGCCTCTGTCCCAAGCTGAAGGTAAAGATCAAAATCTGTTTCGTTGAAGGTTTCATTTTTAAGGGCAATGCGGAATTCTGTTCCGGAGGAAAGGAGCCATCCTGCGGAAAGCTTTACGTTTTCCGCAGCCCAGTAAAGGGCAGAGGTTTCTGATTCCGGGAAAGACCATTCCAATGGAATTTTATAGCCCGTTATTAAACTGTCTGAAAGCCCCTTTGTGTTCTCCGTGTTTTCCGTACGGTTGTTTTCTGCCAGAAGGTCAAGTCCGGAAATTTTTGGTATGATTCCGTTTTTCAGCAGAAAGCCGCTTTTTTCCGAAAGGTAATAGGTTGTGATCTTTGCGTTTTCCATGCCGTCTGCACGGTACAGGCCGGTTACGTTCCGGTTTTCAAGGGTTCCTGCAACGGCGTTTGAAAATGAAAATCCCCCTTTTTTTATGGAGATTCCTGTTTCTCCTGTTACGTAGCCCTGGGACGGTCTGCCGTATTCCGCATATTCCCGGTACGGATTTACAGTCCAGTTCGCAGCTGCAGAAAAATCCCAGGTGAAAAACTGGTTTGGCGTAAATGCGAAGGCGGCCTGGGCAGCAACGGCGCCTTCCTCTGCATTGCCGGAATCCTGGTTCCATGTGATGTAAATCTTGTCTGAATCGGAAACTGCGGAGCTTAAGGTTACAGTTCCTGTCTCCCTGTCATATTTTGCACCCGAATCAAGAATGCTGTTTTTGTATACCCGGACAGAGGCGGATGCGGCATCTGTTCCGATATCATAGTTTTTTACCGGCGTGAAATTCTGTACCTGAATCGTAATGTCAGTTTTTTCAGTATAGCCAAGGTAAAAGCCCGGCAATTCTCCTGCAAGAGGGTACCGCTCTTCCGGTCCCGGTGCCCCTGAATATGTTTTTGTGTCCGTATACACTTCCGCATAGGTATGGGTCTGGGAATAGAATGATGAATTCAGCAGCGTCTCAAAGTCGTCGGTTATGGTTATGTTGTATCCTTCTGCCTTCTGCTCCGTGGTTGAGCTTGCTACCAGCACTGCGGCATTTGAAACTATTCCCAGGTCGTATCTGGAGGCAATGGTGAAAGGAGAGAAGCCTGTTGAATTCTGTATGAGAAGCATTTTTCTGCCGCTCATCTCCGTTATGATCTTGTAGCCGAAACTGGAAAGATCAATCTCTTTGCCGAAGAATTCCTGAATTTTTCCAAGGAAACTGGAGCTGTCGCTGTATGAGCCGAAATCACTTTCTTTGGGCTCTTCTGTAAATTCTACAATTATTGAAGGCAGTACGGAATTTTTTCTGGTTCCCCCTGCATCTTTTGAAAGGACGAGGGTGCTTCTGTTTTTCTGAATCAGGTACATATCCTCTGCAAGTTTCTTGAATTTGCGG
>JAFPCT010000241.1 GCA_017390125.1 Treponema sp. | reverse complement strand
TTGATTTTGTAGGAGCAATATTTAACTTTGCCATGGCTCGTTATTCCGTTTCTGCATGGAGATACTTTTCAATGAATTCAGACTTGATTCGAGAAAGCTCTTCTTTTGGAAGCACGGCAAGGCACTTCCATCCGATTTCAAGAGTCTCCTCAATGGTCCTGTCCTCGTATTCACCCTGTGTAAGGAATTCTCCTTCAAATTTATTCCCGAAAACAAGATATTTTTTATCCAAAGGAGAAAGCTCCTCCTCACCGATGATTGCCGAAAGGTTTCTGATTGATTTTACCTTTGAATATGCGGCGAAAAGCTGAGAAGAAACATTTGCATGATCCTCCCGGGTCATATTTGCGCCAATACCGTCCTTCATAAGTCGGGAAAGGCTTGGAAGACCTGCAACCGGCGGATAAATTCCCTTTGAGTCCATCTCACGGTCAAGAACAATCTGTCCTTCCGTAATATATCCGGTCAAGTCCGGAATAGGATGGGAAATATCATCATTAGGCATTGTAAGGATAGGAATCTGAGTGATTGAACCTTCACTGCCCTTTATTTTTCCTGCGCGCTCATAAATCTCCGCAAGGTCCGAATAAAGATATCCAGGATAACCTTTTCGGCCAGGAACCTCACCGCGAGTCGTAGAAATTTCACGCAGAGCCTCGCAGTAGTTGGTCATATCAGTCATAACGACAAGAACGTGCATACCCTTTTCAAAAGCAAGGTATTCTGCCGCAGTAAGGGCACATCGAGGAGTCATGATTCGTTCAATTGAAGGAGCATCTGCCAGAGACTGGAACATTACAACTTTCGAAAGAACCCCGGATTCTTCAAAAGTATGAATGAAGAACCGTGCCACGTCGTACTTGATGCCCATTCCGGCAAAAACCATGACAAACTGCTCGTCCGTACCACGGAGTTTTGCCTGACGGATAATCTGAGCCGCAAGCTTGTTGTGAGGAAGTCCGTTTCCAGAAAAAATAGGAAGTTTCTGACCCCGGACCAGACTGTTCATTCCGTCAATTGCACTTATGCCGGTCTGAATGAAATCTCTAGGATAGGAACGGCTGAAAGGATTTATAGGATAGCCGTTTACATTTATCTTTTTTGAAGAAATTATCTGCGGAAATCCGTCTATAGGCTCTCCCAAACCATTGAAAACACGGCCAAGGAGGTCTTCGCTTACAGTAAGCTCAAGAGGAGAATCCAGAAATTCAAATGTAGAATCATTAAGGTCAATTCCGGATGAATTTCCAAAAATCTGAACAACTGCAGCTTTTTCATTCAAGTCAATTACACGACCAAGACGTTTTTCGCCGGAGCGGTCCCGTACATAGACAGTCTCGTTGTAAAATATATTTTCTGTGCGGCGTACTGCAACAATAGGTCCGTCAACACTGGTTACACCACGATATTCTATACCCTTCATACAGCAGCCTCCGCAGCAGCGTAAACAGACTCAAGTTCTGAAAACTGTCCGCTAAAATGATTTGTAATATCCACAATTTTATCCAGCTCGTTGTTAGGAATAGAATACTTGATGCGGACGATTTCATCGCATACAGGCAGAGCGACAATCTTTGTAAGAGGACATCCTGCCTTAAGCACAGAAAGCGCACGGTGATAGAAGGACATCATCAGCTCAAGGATTTTTATCTGTTTTTCGGAAGAACAGTACATGTCCACGTCATCAAAGGCATTCTGCTGCAGGAATCCGTTCTTAATCATGTCCGAAACTTTAAGGACAAGCCTGTCATTGTCAGGCAGAGCATCCGGTCCGATAAGGCGCACAATCTGCTGAAGGCGCTCTTCTTTCTTAAGGAGCTCAAGAGCTTCCATGCGGATTTTCCACCATACAGGATTATGATTTTCCCACCATTCCCGTACTTCCGAAGCATATTCTGAATAGGAATCAATCCAGCCGATAGCCGGATAATGTCTTGCATTTGCAAGCTCCCTGTCCAATGCCCAGAAACAGCGGATGAAGCGTTTTGTATGCTGGGTTACAGGCTCCGAAAAGTCACCGCCCGGAGGCGAGACAGCACCGATAACGGAAACAGAGCCTTCTTCTCCCTCAAGGGAAATGACACGCCCGGCTCTTTCATAAAAAGAAGCAAGACGAGTAGGAAGATAAGCCGGGAACCCTTCTTCCGCAGGCATTTCCTCCATACGGCCTGAAAGCTCACGCAAGGCTTCTGCCCATCGGGAAGTTGAATCCGCCATAATCGCTACATGAAGCCCCATATCGCGGTAATACTCCGCAAGGGTAATTCCTGAATAAAGGGAAACTTCACGGGCTGCAACCGGCATGTTTGAAGTATTTGCAATAAGGATCGTTCGTTCCATGATTGAGCGGCCGGTTCTTGGGTCAATAAGCTCCGGGAATTCTGTAAGAACCTCAGTCATTTCGTTTCCGCGCTCACCGCATCCAATATAAACGATCAGATCTGCATCGCACCATTTTGCAACGGCGTGCTGGGTCATTGTCTTACCGGTTCCGAATCCTCCAGGAATGGCAGCAGTACCGCCCTTTGACAGAGGGAAGAACACGTCGATTACACGCTGACCGGTAATCAGAGGCTCGGAAACTTCAAGTTTATCCGCATAAGGTCGTGGAACTCGTACCGGCCAGTACTGGCTGAGCTTGATTTCCTCATCAAATTCAGTAACACCGATAACGTCATCAATGGTGTAGTCACCGCTTC
>JAFPCT010000240.1 GCA_017390125.1 Treponema sp. | reverse complement strand
GTACTTCTTTACCAGTTCAATCAATACTGCCAGAGGAATGTAAAGGATGGAGAGAATAATGATAAAAACAATCATGAGTAGTACCTCTTTCTTTTTCTTGATGGTATCATTCTAAAAGAGATAGTGTCCAATAAACGAAACTAATTCTGCGCATTAATTGACGTTGATTGAAAAACTTGCGTTTTGTTTTTCAATCAACGAAAGTATAATACGATTATTTACGTTGAATGTAAAAGTGAAAGTAATATAAATTACTGTCACAAAACTTATCAACGTCTTACAGCCATCTCAGGGCCGTCAGAGCGTTGAATTGAAACTCGAAAGGCCCATTTTCTAGTATTTGAGCCTAGATTTATGCATAGCAAAGCAGACGAGACAACATGGTTCATTGCAAAAGTGAACGTCACCTCGCCAGAGTATTGGTACGGTTACGCTCTGCTCTGTTATGTTGTCTGAAACTTAGTCGCCACCCTTGACTGAACCCGAAAGAAACGCTGTAATTGTCTTGCCGACGGTGAGGAACTCAGGAACACCACATTTCCGCCGTCAGGCTTTTCAGGCTAGCGTTTCTTCCGGAACCCGTCAAGGGCAAGTCCCTTCGGGATGGCTTGCGTGCCTCCGGTTTGGAATCTAGGAACAGCCTTGGCTCATAGATTCTGCCTTCTCAGAAGACTTGGACTCAGTACGATTTCATCTGCCGGAATCTCTGTAATCTCCAAAACTTGCTTCAGCTTTTCAAATTCAGGGCTTGCAGCAAGCTCCATAGGGGATTTTCCCTTATGCTTGCCCCGTTTTGTGCTGTTGATATGACTCATGAGTACCATCATATCGTTCTGGTCATAGGGATTCAGAGTTTTTCCTTTTGGAATCACATACCGAATGAACTCGTGGTTCTTTTCAATATGCGGTTTCTGCCAGGAAGCTTGTGGATCGCAGTAAAACAACTGTGTTCTTTGTACACCATCCCAGGTTTGCTCCAGGTCCCGTACTCGCTTGAATTCTGACCCATTGTCGGTCAGAATGGCGGGAAACAATGCCCGGAAGGTCTCTAACCCCAATGCACTGGTAAGCCAGTCGAAAATGTCCGTTACCGAGTCCGCAGTTCCGTCTGGCATGATGAACAACAGCATCAGATCATTCTGAGTGAAAATCATCGTCAGCATTCGTTTTCCCTGTTCCCGAACACCCTTTACGGTGTCCATTTCAACATAGGGAAGACCAGGATTCTCCTCAAGATGCTTTTCAAAATGCTGAAAGGTTCGTTCTTTTCGAAACTGAAGATTTTCGAAGCCTTCCGTCGTGCCTTTCTTTTTCTTCCGGGGCCGATACCCGACCTTCCTCCGCAAGTCCAGATTCCCCACGGATAAATGTCCATCGTCAATGTAGTTGTACAATGTACGCTGGGAGACCGGGATTTCTGAACTGTGAGAGGAAAAGATGTGCGTCAGGGGTTGCCCCTTCAAAATTAGCGGAGAGACGAGAGCATCCAGACTTTCCATCTCTGCCTTGGTCAGCTGAGGACCCTTCCGGCTGTCGGAATACCGTCTCTTTGCTGCAGCATCCGCCTGTGCAGCAATGTAGTAAGCCCGGTCAGCCTTACAGGTCCGCCGTAGTATGCAGACATTGCACACATAAGGAGGCTTGCTCAGTTGCTTACAAGGTCCGGAGCCATACTGCTTGCAAAGGGTACGACAATCGTGGGTTTTGCAGTGGATACAGTTTTTGCTGCACGCCATATTCCCGCAAAGGTGCTTCCGTTTGCAGCTTGTAGCCCTCCAGCAATCATTCCCATGGGGATGGAAGCCGGTGACACGGGTACAATTGTTACGGATCTCACGAGATACAGCAGTTGTTGTTTTGCGAATTTTCCTTGCGATCTCGCCAAGGGGTAACCTGGCGTAGATCCCTGCTTCTATGGCAGTTCTGTCTGATAATGTGATTCGAGCCATCTCTCACCTGCTTTCCGCAGGACGTAACCGAATTCATATTATCATGTTGCTATTGCAAAAGTGAACCTCAGGTATTTTCGAAAAAATAAGC
>JAFPCT010000239.1 GCA_017390125.1 Treponema sp. | reverse complement strand
CGAGACATTAAAAACTTTTCTTCAGAAAAACAATGTTTCATATTATGAGATGCCCCTCATGGATGCCGGACGGGAGCTGTTTCCGTACAGTCTTAAAGTTGATTTTGAGCCGAAAAAACAGGACCGGGGCGACCTTTATTTCATCATTTCCATTGATGACGCGGTGAAAAACCATAACCTGATTCTGGACATCCTGAACGGCATCGACGAACTGTACACAAGGGAAGCCGGAGTTCATTTTATTTTCAGCTACGGCGACAAAATAAGGAATTTTCAGCAGACAACTGTCTCCGGTGTAAAGAACCTGATAAACATGCAGGAAATCGACGACAAGGACGGAATCCTATGTGTCTCATTTAATGACAGAATAAATGCCATCATTCCTGGCGGGGGCGGAAAATTTTCGCCGGCTCATCTTATTTCCCTTGTGTCCTATGCTTTTTTTGAGAGCAGGCTTTTCTATGTGATTCAAGGGGAACTTCTTGCCCCTTTCTACAGAAAAAGGCTCCTTAAGGAAGATTTCGCCACCTCAACCTTCCTTGAAAATTCAATACCTGCAGCCGGAGTCTCAATTTTCATCGACGGCAAATCCAGCGGGGAATACCGTAAAAAAATCACAAAGTTCTTTGAATCTGCCGCGTCAAACTTCAGCGGAAAGAACAGGGAATGGGACCGTCACTCCTCTGCCCTGCAGATCGGTACATACTCTCTCATAATTCCGGAGAAAGTTACTGTAACTGCCCTCATAACAACCATTCTGGTAACGGTCTTCGCGCTCTGCTTCTTTACAATCTTCAACCGCAAAGCCCGTAAGAATTTTTCAAGGAACATACTCAAGGCCTGGTTCCTGATTCCCGGCCGCGTAATCCTTACTGCCGGTGCATTCGGAATTGGACAGGTTCTTGCATGGCTGATCATGAAAACTGTGACCACAGACCCTTACATTCAGATTTCAATCAAATTCTTTACAGGATTCGCGATAATCTCATTCGCCTACCTTATCATACTAAAACTGCACTTATTCCAGCCGGCATCTTTTTTCGCCTATCTCCTTCCGGTAACAACGGTTTTTAACATTTTTTTCTTCTCGGCCTATGACATTTCTTTTTTCTACGTCTTTACCGCAGAACATCTGATAATCTATCTTTCCAGGGTAATGAAACGCACAGGCTCTCTTATTGCAATATGCTTCATTCTGGGACTGCCCTTCATTCCCTACCTTTTCCAGCTCATACTCTGTGCAGATCCGAAAAAAGCCCATGAGTTCATATTCTGTTCTGCCTCAACAAACCTGATTGTTTCCCTTGCCTTCATGCCCTTTGAGTATACCTGGCTCAGGCTTCTGCTGCGTCTGAACGCAGTGTGGAAGCGGGTTGAAAAAAAGCGCAGGACATTCATCCGGCAGAACGTAATTGCAATCTCTGCCTCTGTCTTTATTTTCACAATGATTCTTCTCCTTACGGCAATATTCATTCCTGACGAATACAAGCAGACTGAGCAGTCATATTCAACCGAAATAATAAACGACGAATTCAGCTCCTTCATTTCCATCAAATGCGATGACTACGAAAACTTCAAAAACCTTCAGCGGACAATTCACGTTAACCTGTACGACTCCTTTGAGAACGTGAGGATTTCGGTTTACGGCAGCAGTGAGAACCCGGTGCTGTATTCCGAGTACGCCTATGTTTCCGATTCTGAGACAAAAACCGACAGCTTCCTGCTTCCAATTTTTCCGCCGAAAAATTTTGACATATCATTCATTTCCGACGGCACAAAGAAAACAAGCGTCAGGATCGAGGCTTTGAAGCACATTCCGGGGGAAAACAAAACTGTGAAAATCACAAGGATACTGCCCCTTCCTGAAATCTACAGCGGAGACAGCTTATGAAATACGAAAAATGCTTTCTCCATGTGGACCTGGACGCCTTTTTTGCCTCTGTCGAACAGCTGGACCATCCTGAGTGGCGCGGAAAACCTGTAATTGTAGGAGGTCTTCCGGGAGAGCCAAGAAGCGTTGTCTCCACCGCCTCCTACGAGGCAAGAAAATTCGGAGTCCATTCTGCAATGCCTGTATCAATGGCTTACAGGCTCTGTCCAAAAGGAATCTACACCCACGGGCACTACGAGCGATACTCAGAGCTTTCAGAAAAAGTAATGGAAATCCTGAAAAAATATTCTCCCGACATCAACCGAATTTCCATTGACGAAGCCAGCGTTGACATAACTGGAACGGAACTTCTTTTCGGAAAGCCGGAGGAAATCGCGTCAAAAATCCGGCGGGAAGTTTTCGAGACAACAGGACTTACAGTTTCAATCGGTCTGGCCTCAAACCGTTATCTTGCGAAAATAGCAAGCGAAATAAACAAGCCGGACGGTTTCTACCAGATTCAAAGCGGCTCGGAAGAAGAATTCATGCTTTCCCTTCCACTTGAAAAAGTATGGGGCATAGGAGACAAGACCCTTGAAAAGCTGAACCGGGCAGGATTCCGCACAACAAGGGACATTCATGCACAGAAACAGGATCTTCTCCAGAAACTTTTCGGCGACAGCACGGGGCTCTTTCTGTACAACTGCGTCCGTGGAATTCAAAATGAGCAGAAAACTTCGGGAAACCATTCAATCAGCGCGGAAACCACATTTCCGGTGGACATAAGCGACCTGTACATTGCAGAAACAAAACTTATGGAGCTGTGCCACATTGTTCTATTCAGAATGAAGTCAGAGAAAGTCTCCAGCCGGACGATAACCATAAAATTACGCTACGATGATTTTTCAACTATTTCTGTACAGGGAACGGAAGAAGAATACATAGCCAGTCTTGATGACCTGTACGAAAAGGCAAGGCGTCTCTTTGAAAAAAAATATGAAAAAGGAAGGCCTATACGTCTTTTAGGTGTGGGCGTGGATAACCTAGTTTCAGAAGACTATCCAAAGCAGGAAATGCTCTTTGACTTCGGGGCAAAAAAGAAAAAAGCCCTTGAGGACGCAATCCTGAACCTTAAGAAAAAACACCCGGAAATCGAACTGAAGAAAGCAAGGATTCTCGACGGCAAAAAATTCCTTGTACCCTTATTTTTCTCGCTTGCCGCCCTTTTTCCCCAGAAAACGGTCCATGCAGAAGAAATACGTATTCAGGAGGCAGACAGAGCCGCCGCAATGGAAAATCCGGACAAGCTGCTTCCAGTACAGATTGAAAGCGCAAGGACTCTTTTTGACAGAAAAATCGGAAAGGCAGAAATGGAATTTCTTGCCAGAGGTTACTGGGAAGGAAACGCAGCAGGAACCCTGACCTTAGAAAAAGACAGTGAGGGCTGGGATTTTGCGGCAGGAACCCCAGTGTTCCGCCAGCAGGTAGACTTTTCTGTATTCTTCATGCTGAACAGGCAGTGGTATTTTGAAGCCGACTTTGCGGATGAATTCAAAAAGAATACAGTTGCTGCAGGTTTCTACGGAAAAGAATCAAATCCTCTGAAAGAAGTCAGGATTGCAAACCGCGGCATAGAATTTCCGGCAGGCTATTCAATCGACCTTTTTTCAAGGGGGATAGGCGGCGGTGATAATCAGGCTCCGGGACTTTTCATGCACTTTGAAGATCCCCGGGAAGACATGAAAAAATGGAAGGCTGATTTTGCCATGCGCTATGACATGACGGAACAGCACTATGCCCTGTACTACGGCAAAAACTCAGTAAGCACGTCAAACATAAGTCCGGCCTCCTACATTGCAGGCCAGTTTTTCGTCCTTCCGGAAGAAAGCGGACT
>JAFPCT010000238.1 GCA_017390125.1 Treponema sp. | reverse complement strand
GGTTGAAATTTCCCGTCTTCTGAACCTTACTCTAACCCACAGGGGAACGGCCCCTATGTGCGGAATTCCCTATCATGCCGCCAAAATCTATATTGCAAGACTTCTGCGTCTTGGTAAAAAAATTGTAATCTGCGAACAGGTCGGAGATCCAAAGGCAAAGGGGCTTACGGAGCGCAAGGTCGTTGAGACGATTACTCCGGGAACCGCTGTTGATGCAGAATATCTTGAGGGCAATTCCAATAATTATCTTGCGGCTCTGTGCATTTCCCATGGAATGGCAGGATTTGCGTTCATTGACGTTACGACTGCATCTTTTTCTGCAACATCATGGCATGCTTCTGAAATGGAAGAAAATTTTCCTAAGGAATTGGGCCGCTGTGCTCCACGGGAAATTCTTCTTCCTCAGTCTCTGTGTAATAATGAAGTGATACAGGCTGCCCTGAATATGTATGCAGGCATAGCGGTTTCATTTTATCCTGACTGGGATTTTAATCCTGAGCTTTCCTACCGGCTTCTTACATCTCAGTTTAAGACGCTGAACCTTAAATCCTTCAACCTTGACGAAAATTCCCCGGAAGTACCGCCTGCAGGCTTTCTGCTGGATTATCTGAACAAAACGACGAACTCTGTGGTTCCTCACGTAAAGAGCATAAACGTTTACCGTGACTCTCAATATTTGATTCTTGATGATTCAAGCCGGCGCAATCTTGAGATTGTCTCAAACCTTCGCGACGGAAGTTCTCAATACACTCTTTTTGAATGTGTTAATTACGCCCGGACTGCAATGGGAAACCGTAAGATCCTGCAGTCTCTCATGTTTCCGCTTACAGACCTGCAGAAAATCAAGGAACGGCAGAACCGCATTGAATATTTTTTCCTTCATCGAAATGTTCTGAAAGACGTTCAGGAAAAGCTTTCCTCTGTTCTTGATATTGAGCGCCTTTCCGGCCGCATTGCAATGGACCGCGCTCATGCCAAAGACCTGAAGGCGCTTCAGCACAGCCTTTCTGCATGTCTTCTTATACGCGCTGTCCTGACGGACTATGATTTTGATTTTGAGGATGAGCAGCAGGCTGTTGAAATAATAGACCTGATTTCTTCTTCTATTGATGATGACCCTGCAACTTCTCTTACTGACGGACGTCTGATAAAGGACGGGTGGTCTCCTGAGCTTGATCATTGGCGCAAGGTTCATGATGATTTTGACGGAATCCTTGCTGAATATGAAGAAAGCGAGAGGACAAAAACTGGAATTCCAACCCTTAAGATCAAATACACAAATGCTTACGGCTATTTTATAGAAATAAGCCGGGGAAAACTGGACCGGGTTCCGGAAGATTTTATAATGCGCCGTGCCCTTGTAAACGGAGAGCGCTTTACCACAGCCCGGCTGCAGGAGCTTGAGCATGAGCTTACTGAAGCCGGCACAAGAATCCTTGAGCTTGAGCGGGATCTTTTTGTAGAAATCCGCACAAAACTTCACGATTCTGTTCCATATCTGCTTCGTCTTGCCGATGAAATTGCTGACGTTGATTTTTCTGCATCTTTTGCACAGGCGGCGGTATTTAATGACTGGATAAAGCCTGAGATGAATGAAGGACTTGCGTTTAAGATTGAGGATGGACGGCATCCGGTCGTTGAGAAGCATCTTCCCCAAGGCGAATTTGTTCCTAATAATCTTGATGTATCTTCTGACGACGATTCTGTATGCTTCGGACTTATAACAGGTCCGAATATGGCCGGAAAGTCCACTTATCTGCGGCAGAATGCTCTTATTGCTCTGCTGGCACAGACAGGTTCTTTTGTTCCTGCCCGGCACGCTGAGCTTGGGCTTGTTGACCGGATTTTCTGCCGCGTCGGAGCAAGCGACAACCTTGCCCGGGGAGAATCAACTTTCCTTGTGGAAATGACTGAAACTGCAAACATTCTTCGTTCTGCAAGCAGAAAATCTCTTGTAATCATGGATGAAGTAGGGCGGGGAACTTCCACTGAAGACGGACTTTCGATTGCATGGGCCGTAAGCGAATATCTCCTTGATACTCTTATGTGCCGCACTCTCTTTGCAACTCACTACCATGAGCTTACCAGAATGGAAAATCCGCGGCTCAAGCTTCTCTGTATGGACGTCCTGCAGCAGGGTGAGAGCGTTACCTTCCTGCGAAAAATAAAGGAAGGTGCCAGCGAAAATTCTTACGGTATTCACGTTGCAAAACTTGCCGGCATTCCTGATTCTGTGATTTCCAGGGCAACGGCAATACTTGAGCACCTTCAGCAACTTGCCTCGGAATCAGAAGGCGAACTTAAAATGCCGGAAAAATCAGTTTCTCAGGAACCTGCCCTTCCTCAGGCTTCATTTAATGCTCCCGGACTTTTCAGTGATGAAGAGATAATTCTTGATGAAATACTTTCTGCTGACCCTGACAATATGACTCCTATGGAAGCCCTTAAGCTCGTTGCCCGCTGGAAAAAAGCCCTTTCAGGAAGATAGAAACTTCGAAAAATGCAGTTTTCTGCCAGCAATCTGTAATATATAGTTGTGAACAGAAAACTTTTTGCGGCATATCATAATTCCTTTTCATGCATCAGAAAGGCCGTGTTTGCGGTTTTCCCCGGCTGCAGGTGTATTGTCTGTTCCGGAGAAGCCGGTGAGCTCCCTGTGTGCAGGAACTGCAGGGAACGCTTTTTCCATGTGGATTCTGTAAAAGAAGATTTGTGCTCAAAGTGCGGGAAACAGCTGATTTCCGAACACGAGCTTTGTATGGAATGCAGGGAAAATTCCTTGCTTGCAGATGTTGATTCTGTGTATCCGCTCTTTTCCTATCGCCTCTGGGCTTCTTCGGCTTTGTGCCGTTGGAAACTGGAGGGGGAAAGATCGCTTTCTTCCTTTTTTGCCGGACTTTTGCAGAAACGCCTTCATGAGCTTCTTGAGCTGAAAGGTGATTTTGCAATTGTTCCGGTTCCTCCTCGTCCTGGTAAAATCCGTCAGACCGGCTGGGACCAGGTGGAGGAGCTTTCATGCATTCTGGAAAATCTGTATGGTTTTACGGTTCTCCGCATACTTGAGCGTTATTCCGCAGTGGAGCAGAAAACTTTGGATAAGGAAGGACGCATGAATTCCATAGGCAGAAGCTACGGAGTTAAAAAAGGTGTGCAGGCTCTTCCTGAAAAAGTCTGTCTGCTGGACGACGTCCTTACTACCGGCGCTACGGTTGTAAGCTGCTCGTTAAAACTTAAGGAGGCCGGGGCAAAGGAAGTTTTTGCTGTAACCCTGTTTATTGTGGACAGATAGAGGTTTGAAAACATTCCTTCTGACAGTCTGTTTTAATTGCAAAACTCTGAATTTCATTGTATTCTTATACTAAGAGGTTCGTATGGCTACAGGTGATTCTC
>JAFPCT010000237.1 GCA_017390125.1 Treponema sp. | reverse complement strand
TAAAATCATCCACTATGCAATATAATGTAATCAGGCTGTTTTCAGTCAAGGCATTCCTCCGTATTTTTGTTTGTAGTTATTCAAATTTTACAGAGAATGCCTTTTTTTGTAAATTTATTTAAAACTCGAAATTTGACCTATAAGTTATTTATTATTTGTGACTTGTTTAAAGCTCCGTAAGGAGATTTATTTTAAATGAAAAAATTCTTTCAGTTTTTTGCAGCTGGTTTGATTGCTGCATCTTTCTTTGGTTGTGCGTGTGATTCGGACAATGACAATGCGGCTTTGTTGCTTGCTGTTTCACAGAAGAGTGGAAGTTCTGTTGGTGGTGTTTTGCCTGCTAATGAAGGTGAAAACAAACTTAGCGGAAACACTTATAAGGATGGTAACACAACTTACAAGTTTGCAGATAGCACTTATGATGTGATTGTATTATTTGATACGAGCAACCCTTCCAGTTTTGATGAAAATACTGGCACATATTCAGAAAAGGCAACTGTAACTAAGACTACTACTTACCGCTATGCTTATGGAAATAATACCATTTATTCTATTAAATCTTCAGAAAAGTTTGAATTTAAAAATGGTGACAAAAAATATACACTAACTTCTTCAATAACTACTTATAAAAGTGATGATGATTATGTAGATAAGTATGTAAATGCTGTGTTTAACAAAGATATGTATAAGGCTTTGGGATGGACAAAGGAACCTACTGAAGAAGATATAACAAATGCGAGAAATATGGCAAAGAACGTTCGTTATTTCCTTTTTGAACAGGTTGGTTATACAGATACAACAAGTGCAACAGAAGTTTCTGCTGAGGTACTTGCAAAGTATAACAAAGCAGCGGCTAAACAGGCTGAAATTGATTCAAAAGTAATTATTTTAAACGCTTATAAATTCGAAGGAAGCAATTTGCAGGTTGCTGATGTTGGAAACTATCCAAAGTCTATTACATTGGCAAGTTTGTATTATGGTATTTACCCATTTAGTAAGACTTTGACAGATGGATGTAGTATTGAAATTTCTGGTGCAACTGTTTTGGATGCTGAAAACGTGATTTGTAATCCACAGTCACGACCTGCTTTTCTTTTGACTGACGGTACTGAGGGATTCAAAATTAAATCTATTTCTGACAATGGAGCAACTCTTACTCAGGTAACACGTTCTGGTGCAGGTACTGTTGCTGATCCATATAAATGGACTGCTGGAGACGATGTTGCTGTTGAGTTTACACCTTCTAAAACTGAATCAGAGATTTCTTATACTCTTAAGATGGGTTCTGATACATTGGGAACTGTAACAATTCCATTTACATCAACGGATTCTTCAACACATTATACTACTTACACAAAACAGTAATTAACCTGCTGATATTGTAAATGTTTTACAGAAGGGGAACCGCAAGGCGGTTCCCTTTTTTGTTTTAACGGATTTTTTGTTATGTTGGTGGTCTGCTTCGTGCTCTGTTTTCTTGCGAAAACTCGCCGAGGCTGGGGGAGTTTGGCCCCGGCATGGAAGGGGCGCGGAGCGCGTGGGAACGGAGTGAGCACCGACCGTGAGGGGAGCCCTGAAACGCCGGTTTCGGAGGGGTGGCCTGGGTGAAAAATAAGGAGGCTGTTTTTGGGGGTTGAGAAGGGGGTGGTTTTTGGTTATAAATATAGAAGAAACTTTGTTTTTTTAGGGCATTTTATGATTAGAAAAATTTTTGGAATTTTGATTGGGGCTCTGTCTTTCTCAAACGGATATGCTTCTCAGACTATCAGGGGAAACAAATTCAATGTTTGTGTCATAAGGATATTTAACTAGTGAAAAATTCTTTTTTCGATGTCCGCTGTGACGAAAAAAATCCTAAGTGGGATAAGGCTGTTGAACGGCTTTATCCTATTTATTCCCGGAACAATGACATTCGCTCGGACTTTGAGCGGGATTATACGCGGCTTCTTCATTGTCAGGCCTACAGGCGGCTGAAGCACAAGACGCAGGTTTTTTATGTTCCTCACAACGATCATGTCTGTACGCGCATGGAGCATGTAATGCATGTTGCCAGCGTGGCTACTACTATCTGTAAATATCTTGGTTTGAATGACAGGCTTGCTGAGGCGATTGCCTTGGGGCATGACATTGGGCATGCTCCTTTTGGTCATCACGGGGAAGATTGCCTTAATCTGCTGATGGAGCAGAAGGCGGGGGCGAACGCACCAAAGAAGTTCTGGCATGAGCGGAACAGTCTTTTTTTTGCAGATTATATTGAAACCTTGCCTGACCCGGACGGGGTTGAGCAGCCTTTGAACCTTACTTATGCGGTCAGAGACGGATTGATATGTCATTGCGGTGAAATTGACCAGCAGGGGATTAAGCCTCGTGAGGATGCGATTGATTTGTATTCAATCAGGCGGCCTGGAATCATTCAGCCGTTTACCTGGGAAGGCTGTATTGTAAAGGTTGCGGATAAGATTGCCTATTTGGGGCGTGATATTGAGGATGCAAGGCAGTACCACATTCTTGATATGGGCGCATACCGGCATATCCGTGAGATTGTTGCCTCGACGTTGAATGCGAAGGGAAGTCATGCTTTCAGAAGCGGTAAGGCAGTGAATACTACGGTGCTTATCAATGACCTGATTGTTGATTTATGCGAGCAGAGTTCTCCGGAAAAAGGAATCTGTTTCAGCGACGAATATTTTAAGTTTATTCTTGAGCTTAAAAAGTTTAATTTTGCCCACATTTATAATCACTGGCGCTTGGCTGCGTTCGGGCAGTATGCGTCTCTTTGTCTGCAGACGATTTACAAGACGTTGATGAAGTATTATGAATATGCACGCCACGGGAAAATGGCTCTGGCTTTGCGCTACTATCCTGTTCTGGGAAAAAGTTTTGAGGAATGGCTTGTAAAATACGCGAATTATATGCCGGTGAGCATGCAGGGGCGTGCGGTTGACAGGAAGAGGATTCTGCGGTTTAACACGGAGACGGTCTTTAATCTGGATGAAATTGAATCCTACGAAAAATGTGTCATTGAATTTATTTCAGGGATGACGGACGTTTTTGCGATTAAGGTGTACGAGGAAATAATTTCGTTTTAAGTTCAGGGTAAAAAAAAAGCTCCGCCGGCAAAAGGAGAGAAACCGACGGAGCCGGGAGATTTTCTTTATTTATTAATCGCTTTCATATAAAACAACACGAAAGGGTGAAAAAGGTTACAAAAAAAAAGAAAAAAAATGCTTGCGCCCGAAAATAGGTATGCTGCTGTGTTGACCTTGACAAAAATGGGAATTCTGGTAGACTTTAGATAGAATGACAAAAAATAAAAAAATGTCATTTTGAAATATGAGGTGAATATGTCTAAGAAGTATGCTTTTCTTTTCCCTGGTCAGGGTGCCCAGGTTCCTGGAATGATAAAAGATCTTTGCGATGCATATCCTGAAGCACGCAAGGTTGTTGATGATGTTACAAAAATTACTGGCGTTGATATGCCTAAACTTCTCTGGGAATCGGATCAGGCTGTTTTGAGCCGAAGTGACAACAGTCAGCTTGCAATTACTACTGCTTCTATTGCTGTAATGAAGGTTCTGGAAACTAAGGGCATTACTCCTAGTGCTGCTATGGGATTTTCTTTGGGTGAATTCCCTGCACTTTACGCTTCTGGCGTTCTTTCTTTTGAAGATGTAATTAAGGTTGTTCGTGAACGCGGCGTTATCATGCAGAATACTTGTGAAAATATTGCGAAGGCTAATGAAGGTCATGCTCCTGGAATGACTGCTGTAATTGGTCTGAGTCCGGATCAGGTAAAGGACATCTGTTCTGGCATTAAAGATGCTTATGCGGCTAACTTGAACAGTTCTGTTCAGACTGTAGTAAGCGGAACTTTTGATGCTCTTACAGAAGTTGAGGCAAAGGCAAAGGAAGCTGGTGCCCGCCGTGCCCTTCGTCTTGCTGTTGCAGGTCCGTTCCACAGTCCGTTGATGCAGGAAGCTGCTGATAATTTTGAAAAGGCTATTGCTGACGTAAAGTTCAACAATCCTTCAAAAACTTTGTTCAGCAATGTAACTGGTAAGGAAGCAACTGACGGTGAGGAAATCAAGAAGAATGCAGTGCTTCACCTTACAAACCCTGTTCGCTGGACTGATGAAGAAAAGGTTCTTAATGATTTGATGGAAAAAGACGGTGATGAATGGGTTTTGATTGAGCCTGGTGTTGGTAAAGTTCTTGCTGGTTTGTGGGCAAAAACTGATTATGCTGCAAAATACAGCTGTACACCGGTTAACTCGGTTGAAAGCCTTGATGAACTTGTAAAATAATCTATCGTAAATATATAAAGGAAAAAAGAATGGATTTGTTGAAAGGAAAAAAAGCACTTGTTACTGGCTCCAGCCGTGGAATCGGACGAAAAATTGTTGAAGTTTTTTTGGCTAATGGTGCTGAAGTATGGGGCTTGTGCTCAAAGCCTAGCGCTGCAAAGCCTGAGCTTGAAGCTTTTGCGGCTGAGAATGGAACTGCGTTCCATGAAGTTTGTGCAAATGTTGGTGATGCTGCTCAGCTTACAGAAGTTGTAAAAGGTGCTCTTGCAGAAGCAGGTAACTTTGATGTTCTTGTAAACAATGCTGGTATTACTCGTGACGGTCTGAGCATGCGTATGAAGATGGAAGACTGGCAGGATGTTTTGAACGTAAACCTTACAGGTACTTTCGTTGTTACTCAGATTGTCTCAAATGCAATGCTCAAGGCTAGAACTGGCTCAATCATCAACATGAGCTCAATCGTAGGTGTTCACGGTCAGGGCGGTCAGGTAAACTATGCTGCTTCTAAGGGCGGTTTGATTGCCTACTCAAAGAGTCTTGCAAAGGAAGTTGGTGCCCGCGGTATCCGCGTAAACTGCATCGCTCCTGGCTTCATTGAAACGGACATGACTGCCGTTCTTAGAGAAGATTTGAAGCAGGCTATGATTGACTCTGTTCCTCTTAAGAGGGGCGGAAAGCCGGAGGACATCGCAAATGCAGCTTTGTTCCTTGCCAGCGATTACAGTTCGTACATCACAGGTCAGGTGCTTGGTGTAGACGGAGGAATGGGAGCTTAATAAAATTTAGCAAATCCACGTAGGGGGCGTTGGGGGGTGTCCCCGCTTGTGGGGGTAGGACGCAACGATGTGCGGCCGTGGGGGAGGCTTCCCCCTTCCTTAATAAAATTAATATTCAAAGATAAAACTATATAGAAAGGAAAGAACAATGGAAAAACGAAGAGTCGTTATTACAGGTATGGGTGCTATTACTCCGCTTGGAAACAGTGTTGAAGAATTCTGGGCTGGAATTAAAGAAGGAAAGAGCGGTATTGCTCCGATTACTCATTTTGATGCAACTAAAAACAAGGTTCACTATGCTGCTGAAGTAAAAAACTTCAATGCCGGTGATTATATGGATCCAAAAATGGCACGCAACATGGCACGCTTTTCTCAGTATGCTGTTGCTGCTGCCAGCCAGGCTTTGGATGATTCTGGTTTGAAAAACAATGCTGAAGTCCTTGATGAAACTGGTGTTATTCTTGGTGTTGGTATTGGTGGATTCGAAGTTACAGAATCTGGTGCAAAGGGATATTTTAATTCTGAATGCACTAAAACAGCTCCTATGACTATTCCAAAGCTTATTCCTAATGAAGCTGGTGGAAACATTGCAATTGCATTTGGATGTCACGGTCCGGTTGAATCTGTTGCTACTGCTTGTTCATCTGGTACTGACGCTCTTGGTGTAGCTTTTGACATGGTTCGTTCTGGTCGTCTTGATGTTTGTTTGAGTGGTGGTTCTGAAAGTACAATTACAGGTTATGCCATTGTTTCTTTTGAAGTTCTTCATGCGCTTTCTACTGGTTTTGATGAGGATCCTACAAAGGCAAGCCGTCCGTTTGACAAGAGCCGAAATGGTTTTGTAATGGGCGAAGGTGCTGCTATTCTTGTTCTTGAGGAATATGAGCACGCTAAGGCTCGTGGCGCTAAGATTTACGCTGAAGTTGCCGGATACGGTGCTTCTTGTGACGGCTATCACCTTACTTCACCTAATCCGGACGGAGTTTGCGGTTCTAAGTGTATGAGCCGTGCCCTTAAGGATGCTGGTATGGATCCTAGTGAAATTCAGTACTACAACGCTCACGGTACTTCTACTCACATCAATGATCCTAGCGAAACAAACATGATTAAGATTGCGTTCGGCGAAGAAAATGCACGCAAGCTTAAGATTTCTTCTACAAAATCTATGCACGGTCACTGTCTTGGTGCTACTGGTGCTATTGAGGCTATGGTCTGCGTTAAGGCTATCAACGACAGCTTCTTCCCTGCAACAATCAACCTTGACGAGCAGGATGTTGAGGGCGGTTGTGACTTGGATTACACTCCAAACAAGGGTGTTCCAGGAAACATTGATGCTGCAATGAGCGCGACATTTGGTTTTGGCGGACACAACGGTGCCATCATTATCAAGAAAGTAAAATAAGCCTGATATAGCAGAACCTTTTCGGTTCAACTGATGGAAGCCTGCTGCGAGGAATTGCGGCGGGCTTTTTTTTGCAACCGAGTTGCATATTATATCACTCTATGTTACTTTATGGCTGAAAGGATTCTTTGTATATGAATTTGAGCGAAATTAAAATCGGAGATTCTGTTTGCGTAAAAAAACTTGGCGGCAACGGTGAATTAAGGCAGCATTTTTTGGACATGGGAATTATTCCGGGGGCGGAGATAACTTTTGTTAAGTATGCGCCTCTTGGTGATCCTATGGAATTCCGGCTGCACGGATATGAGCTGACCCTGAGAAAGGCTGATGCGGAAAAAATTGAGGTTTCGGAAATCTGCAGTACGCCTGAAAATGCCGGAAACGGGGCAGGGGGACAGGAAGTCTTGAGTTCTGCCGGCGGGGGAAAGGGGCTGCATCCTGGGCTTGGGGAAGGGGGAAAGTTCCATGCTAAAGGTGACGGAAATCCTTTGCCGGAGGGAACCACCCTTACTTTTGCTCTTGTAGGAAACCAGAACTGCGGAAAGACTACGCTTTTTAATAAACTTACTGGCTCAAATCAGCATGTGGGAAATTTTCCTGGGGTTACGGTAGACAGAAAATCCGGGGAAATCAGGGGGCACAGCGGTACTGTTATAACTGATCTTCCGGGCATTTATTCAATGTCGCCATATTCAAACGAGGAGATTATTTCCCGCAATTTTGTTCTTGATGAAAAGCCTCATGCCATAATTAATATTGTTGATGCGACTAATATTGAGCGTAACTTGTATCTGACTATGCAGCTTCTGGAATTGAACATTCCTATGGTAGTTGCGTTGAACATGATGGATGAAGTTCTTTCAAACGGAGGGTCCATTGACGTTAACAGCATGGAATCTATTCTTGGTGTTCCGGTTGTTCCGATTTCTGCAAAGAAGAATCAGGGTATTGAGGAGCTTATTGAGCATGCCGTACATGTGGCAAAATTTCAGGAGCCGCCGCTGAGGCAGGATTTCTGCGATAAGACTGCAAACGGCGGTGCGGTTCATCGTGCGCTGCACGGAATCGTTCATTTGATTGAAGATCATGCTGAGAAGGCTGGAATTCCGGTGCGTTTTGCGGCAAGCAAGCTTTTGGAAGGTGATAAGCTGATTGTTTACAAACTTGACCTTGATGTGAACGAAAAGGAAACTCTTGAGCATATTTCCCTGCAGATGGAAGCCGAGCGCAATCTGGACAGAAGCGCTGCCATTGCGGACATGCGTTATTCTTTTATTTACCGGTTGTGTGATGCGACTGTAAAAAGATCGAAGGAAAGCAAAGAAAGGGAGCGGAGCCAGAAACTTGACAGGCTTTTGACCGGCAGATGGACTGCTATTCCTGCCTTTGTGTGCATAATGGGCCTTGTGTTCTACCTTACATTCAATGTTATCGGGGCATGGCTGCAGGGGCTGCTTGAAGCGGGCATAGAAAAATTTACGGGGCTTGTGGATTCTGCTCTTACGGCTCTTGGAGTGAATGAAGTTCTTCAGGGGCTTATAATCGACGGAATTTTTGCCGGGGTTGGAAGTGTGGTCTCGTTCCTTCCGATTATCGTTACGCTTTTTTTCTTTCTTTCGCTTCTGGAAGATTCCGGCTACATTGCCAGAGTTGCATTCTTCATGGACAAGCTTCTGCGAAAAATTGGACTTTCGGGACGCAGCATTGTTCCGCTTTTGATTGGATTCGGTTGTTCTGTTCCGGCAGTAATGTCTACCAGAACTCTTCCAAGTGAACGGGACCGCCGCATGACGATTCTGCTTACGCCTTTCATGAGCTGTACTGCAAAACTTCCGATTTATGCATTTTTTGTAAGCGCGTTTTTTCCGAAGTACGGCGGACTTATTATGACCGGTCTGTACCTGTTTGGAATTCTTGTGGGAATTGGAGCTGCGTTTTTATACAGAAAGACTCTGTTCAAGGGTGAGGCTGTTCCCTTTGTAATGGAGCTTCCTAACTACCGTTTTCCGGGACTGCAGAATACGGCTCAGCTTTTGTGGGAAAAGGCAAAGGACTTTCTGCAGCGTGCCTTTACGGTAATTTTTATGGCGACTATTGTGGTCTGGTTCCTGCAGAGTTTTAACTGGAAGATGCAGCTTGTTGATGACGCAGAAATGAGCATTCTTGCTTCTGCAGCCCGGCTGATTGCACCGATTATGTCGCCGGCGGGGCTTGGTGAATGGCAGATTTCGGTCGCTCTTGTCAGCGGATTCATGGCGAAGGAAAGCGTTGTTTCTACGCTGGAAATACTGTTCGTGAACGGCGTCCAGTCGGTTCTTACTCCTCTTGCGGCGGCAAGCCTTTTGGTTTTCACTCTGCTGTATACGCCTTGTGTTGCGGCGGTTGCGGCCGTTAAGCGGGAGCTTGGCTTGAAGTGGGCTATAGGGGTGGTTGTATTCCAGTGTGCTGTGGCATGGATATTTGCCTTTGGGGTACGGATGATCGGTATGGCTTTGGGTGCGGCATAGGAAAAATCTGAGAGTTGTTTTTAATGGCTTAATCGGTTATGATTTAAATGCTTCTTTATGAGGCGAGAATAAATTTATTTAGAAAATGGAGAAAAAAATGGCATTGACCACTGATATTAAATCTCTTTTACCGCACCGCGAACCTTTTTTGTTTGTGGATGCAATCATCAGCGCTGACGACAAAGGTTGTGTTTGTGAGCATACTTTTACAGAAAATGAATTTTTTTTCAAAGGTCACTTTCCTGAATATCCTGTAGTTCCTGGCGTTATCCTTTGTGAAACTATGGCTCAGGCTGGTGGGGCTGCTTTGCGTTACAGTGGCGTTGTTCCTGCAGACGGACTTTTCTTTTTTGCGACTTTGGATAAAGTAAAGTTCCGCAATCAGGTTAGACCTGGCGACAAAGTTCGTATGGAAATTACATATCTCCGCACAAGTCCGAAGATGATCAAACAGGCCGGAAAAGCCTACGTAGGCGACACATTATGTGCAGAGGCTGAGTGGATGTGTTTAGTAGGATCTGCAAACTAGTTTACAGATCCTGCGTAGTTAAAAAATTTCCTTGCACAACGCGGAGCGCAGCGACGCATGTGTTTAGTTGGCTCTGCAAACTAGGTTTGCAAAAACTGCTTAGATAAATAATTTTCTTGCATTGTGCTGCTTTTGCAACTCCGTCGGTTCTGACGGAGTTTTTTTGTAAAATCCAAAAAGGAATTTGCCGATACTTGAAGAGTAGGATTATCATTAAATTTATGCAGAACTGGAATTTTTCAGGACATTTTCAATTTCCTCATTTTTTCCGCCGCTTTGTTTGTGCGGCGGTGTTTTTGTTCTGCACTGTAGGTTTGGTGTGGGGTGCCGAAATTACAAGAAACCTCAGCGGTACATACAGCAACTATAATTTTGATGCCGAGCAGGGGTATATAGTAAATCTTAGCGGAAACCTTACAATAAACAAAGTTTCTATATATTCAACTGTTACATTCAATCTAAATGGATGTACCCTGACATTTGGTTCGGTGGAATACGGAAACAGTGCATATCAATCTCGAGTAGCACGTATTACCATAGCAGGTGACGGTGTTCTGTATCTTGGTGATGTAAAAAAAACAGATTACACAGTCAGCGGCTCAACGTTTACTGTAAGTGGAAGTGGTGCAACTGTCATAAAAACTGGTACATCTTATACCAACAAAGTAACTATAAATTTAGGAAGCAATGTAATAGATTCAACAAATGCCCTTACTTGGAATGGTTCTGCTAGCACGGAGTGGGCAAATGAAGGTAACTGGACCAAAGGTTCCAGTGTATCCGGGACTCTGTCTGGCCTGCTTGCAGATTCCTCTGCCTGCACCATAATTATTCCTGCAGGATGTTCCAATTATCCTGTCATAAGCACAGGAAATGTAACGGTGGGTAACTTGAGCTCTGATGAAGGAACTTCCCTTTCTGTAAGCGGAGATTCTTCTGTCAGCTTTGAAAAATCGCTTTTAAATGGCGGTACTCTGACTTTGGATACATCTGGAAACGTAAGCATGAACAATGTGTCTTCAGGAAGTTCCAGCAAGGTTGTTATTAAAAGTGGAGTCTCACTTTCTACCACGGCTTCAACAACTTTTATGGATGTGGAAATTCAAAGCGGAGTAACATTCAGTCCTTCAACGGATTTTTGCGTATCTGGAAACTGGGCCAACAGCGGAACTTTTAATGCCTCCGCAGGGACGGTAAGTTTTAAGGGAAGCAGTCAAACTGTAAAAGGAAATAATACATGGTATAATCTTTGTTTTTCTCCAGAAGCGGAGCAGACTGTAACTTTTGGAGATGGAACCAGTCAGAGTATAACAAATTACCTTAGTTTTTCCGGAGATGAAAAAACCGAACTAACTCTTGGCAGTGACATAGAAGTTGGTGAAAAAACTCTGTTCAACACAAAGGGAGATAGTGAAATTCAGATTCATCTTGGCGGACATACGATAGAAACGACTGAAATTTGGATGAATGAAGATGCCGTCGGAGACGGTGACAGAAATTCAAATGTTGTGGTGGACGGCTCCGGAAAAGTCGATTGTAAATCAAGACTTGATTATCCAAACAAATATACTCATAAAATTACTGTGAAAGGGGCTGCAGTGCTGTCGATTGACAGGCTGTACGGGGACGGGTACCGGGACGATATTGCTTACGGTTTATTTTTTTACGGAGACGGTAATCTCTGGCTGCCTGGTTCCGGCGCAAATTTGGATTGGGTTGGCAACGGAGCCAAAGTGAAGACAATTGACTATTCAAATTTTACCGGTTCCATAAAGGCACATTCTCCTCCAAGCACTTACACTGTTTCTGTTTCGGGGCAGAATAATTTTTCTTCTGTAAGTCCTATAACAATAACGCTGAAAAATGCAAGTTACTGTAACAGCAATCTTGAGTTCCCGTATTCTTATGTAAAAACTGGCTCTGAAACCTATAAGATTGACGGTACGGATGCCCTTGCCTCGTCTTCAGGTGATTCTGTTCTAAAGCTGGATGCAGGGTCTGAGCTTGCGGCGGGTTCTCATAACCACAGTTTTTCTACGTATGCAACATCCTTTACCGCCGGCGATGGCTTTACAATTTGCATTAAGGCTCCTGATGGAAGCGGCTTGATTTTGGGAAGCTGTCTCTGGTATTCGGACACTCCCACATGGCTGGGAACTGATTCTTCTGAATGGAACAATTCTTCAAACTGGATTCTTCCGGGCGGAAAAACTCCTGCTGATTTAAGTGAATATGATGTGAAAATAAAATCCGGTTGTGTCAATTATCCAGTAATTTCGGCAGACACAAAAGTGAAGAATCTTTCTGTTGAATCCGGCGCCTCAATTCTGCTTTCCGATGGAACTCTTTTGCTTGGAAGTTCAGTTTCTGCAGGAACTATTACTGTTACCGGTGACTATAAATTTGCTGATACAGAATTCAGGCAGACTGGAGGATTTATTAAAGGTGTAAGTGACGCTTATCCTCCTGCTGTAACTGCTACGGGAAAAAGTATTCTTGAATTAAGTGACGCAAAACTTGCTTCTGTGTCTTTGACGGACGGAAACGCAGGCGGAACCAGTTATTCACCGACATTTTTGATTTCAGGCAATTCTTCTACAGAAATTTATATTTCGGGTGCCCTTAACTGCTCTGGATTTGTGGAACTCGGCGGAAACATTTCTGCGGCTTCCATGACTTTTTCATCTGATAAAAATATGACTCTTGCAGACAACAGCAAAGTGGACGTAAGGAACAGTACTGCTATTTTCCCAAAGGTTTCGGTATCAAGTTCTGTGCCTGTGCCTGAATTAACGGTTTGGAGCCGTGATACAAGCAATCCAGGAAAGATTGTTTTTGGTTCAGGTTCACCTGCCGGTTTTTCCGGGAAGCCTGCTGTTGTCTTAAAAACTAATGCTGACATTTACGGCGCAAACACCTTCGATTCTCTAGTTGTTGAGGCTTCTGAATTTTCACGGGAGACGACAGTACGTTTTGAGGCCGGAAAAACGCAGACGGTCTCCAAACGCCTGACTGTTTCCGGGGCTGCCGACAAATTTATAAAGCTATGCTCATTGGTTCCTGGCTCTGTGTGGAAAATAAACTGTACGGATGCGACGACGGATGTCCGTTATGCGGAGCTTCAGGATTCAGAAAATGATACAGTTGACGCATTTTCTGCTCCGGTTCTTTTGTATGCCTTTAACGGAAAGAATTCTGGAAACAACTCCTGGTGGGCGTTCCCTGGTCAGGAGTATACCTGGACCGGAGCAACGTCTTCTGACTGGCATACAGCTTCAAACTGGTCTCCGGCTTTTGTTCCGGGATATTATACAAAGGTAGTCATGGGTTCTGGTGCCGCAAACAATCCGGTTTTGTCTCGGGACGTGGACTTGAAGGCAGATGTCATAACAGATTCTGCCGGAACGGAATATTCTTCGAAAATTACTGTCCCGGACGGAACGGTGCTTGATATTGCGGATTGTAACCTTACCTGCGGAACTCTGGAGAACAAGGGAAGGCTCAGGCTTAAAGGTGTGTCTGGTCAAAACGTAACAGGTTCTGTTAAAAATGAAATGGCAGACGCTTCTTCATCTTATGCCGGAAGTGAAGTTGAATATTACGGCGCAAATATAGAAAAATTCATTGCGGCTAATGCTTCTGGAAAGGAATACTGTCAGCTTTTAATAAACGGAAATGTAAATCTTGCTGCCGGACAGACTGTTACTGCAGAAACGGCGGTTGTGGAGACTCTCTGCAATTCGATTGGCGCTGTGAGTTCTGCTGCCCTTAATTTTGCAGGAACTCCGCTTCTGGTAAAGGCTGAAAGCCTTTCCATAAATACTCCTGTAAATGCAGGAAACTTTGTCTTCTATAAAGGCAGAATTTCTGTAAATGCCGCCCTTTCATCTGAAAAAGATGTTGTGGTTCTGGGAAAAAATTATTCCCCGGATGATCCTGTCACTGGAAAAACCGGAATCCTTGCTTATGAGACAGCCAGAAGTGCTTTCAGGGGATATTCTGCAGATCTGGATGCCGGTCCGTATTCAGCAGAACTTACTGTCGGTGGCGGAGTTACAATTACGGCAGGGAAGAATTTTTATGCAAACGGTACGAAACTTGTCTCTGCATCGGAATGGTACCTGAAAGTTTCTTCCAATCTTGTAGCCTCAAACTGCTTCCTTGAAGCATACAATACAGAAGTTCAGAATTCAAAGGTAATCTGTGCTGACGGCACTTCTGACGGTTCTTCTGCCCAGGTTGCGGCGGAAAACTGCATTGATTCCGGTGGAAACGTAAACTGGGATTTCGATGCCGCAGAGATAGAAACAGCATATACATTGCAGGACAGTTTGATTTATGTAAAATTCAATAAACCTATAAGGAATACTTCCGGAGAAATTCTTTCGGCGGTTTCCAATTCAAAGGTTCAATTCAAGTCGGCTTCTTCTCTTGTTCCGTATTCTTCTGTCTATTTGGATGCGGCCTGCACAACACCTCTTCCTGCTTCTCAGAGCGTTCAGGAATTCTATCTGAAAGGTTCTGTCTCATGGAATACGGATGCTACAGGGGCTTCTGAAGGGGACGCATTAAGTACGGACAGGCTTGGAAATCACTGCTCAACGGTTCCTGTCCTTGATATTCCTGCATCTGATGACAGCAGCCTGCATATACTTACTGATAAGTTCGGACGGCGCATAAAAAATTACGGTTCTCTTGCAAATGGTTCTCATTTTGCACTGACTGAAGACAAAACGGATCCAGTTCTTGTAAAAGTTTATACAGGACAGGAAATGCACGACAATCCTGCAGCTTCGGCTTCTGCCCAGGAATATTATGACAGTCATAACTTCCTGGAATTCCGATATTCTGAGGCGGTCAATATAGGAACCTTCCTGCTTTCAAATACCGTGAAAGCAGATAATGTAAATGTACGGGTAGATTCAACTCTTGGAGAAATTACCTCAAGCGGTTCTGGTATTACTGTTGCCGGTCTTGGAACGATTGCTTCCGGGGCGCTTAGCTGCGGTACTGGAGGAGCGACAAGCACGACTGTTCATTCTCTCTACAGATATTATTCTCTTTCCGGCAATTCTGCGGACCGCCAGTATCAGACTCATGGAATCCGTCTTTCAATTGCGGGATATGTGGACAAAACTGTAAGCGTGGACGGCAATGAATATAATCACTGGCTGGGCTACATTGAATCTGGCTCTGTCCCTGGAGGAAGGGTTGTTCCTGCTGTAAATGCCGCTATAACGGATGCTGCCGGCAACGTACTTAATACTGAGGGGATTGCCGCATTCCCTGCAAATTCAGTTGAAGTTTCTTCAGAAGAGTCCGGGCTGTACGGCTTATGGGATGTTTATCCTCCTGTTTTCGCGACTTATGTCTCTTCAATAGGCAAGGCAGAGGAAGCCTTTGAAAACAGTTCGGAAATTGCAGGTTCCTGTGATTCTGCAGAAGCTACAGTTTTGAACAGAATGGAATTCCACGTCTTTGACAATGATCCTGAAAAGTTTTCGGCTTTTGACGGGGTTTCCTGGTATACGCGGGTGGGATGGTGCAAGAAAAATGATTCCAGCTCACTGTGGAAGGATTTCTCTTATGCTCCTGATGTAATCGGAGGCGCAAGGCCTTTTGCTGCCGCGGACAGACGGTCATCAGGTGGAATCCGTTATTCTTCAATATACGACAAGGCAAAGTATTTTAAATATTCTCCGGGTGTTGAAACTGGAAAGGGCGTGATTGCTTTTGACAACGCGAAAACAATCAAGTCTGGAAAAGTCGTAAGCAACTCGCTTTTCTTCCCGACTTCCGAGCATACTGGAACTGAAAACTACAAGAAAATAAAGGATTATGACGACAACCTGTATTTTGGCGTTTACTTTACTTCAGATGCGAAATTTTCTCTCAGGCAGACTTTCTCTGTAAGTTTTGACGGTGCTGCCTGCGTTACAGATCTTGCAGGAAATAAGATGCAGTCGGCTGAAATCCGCACAATAGACAGTCTTGATCCGAAGCTCCTGTTTACAATTGCAAAAGTTTCTGGAAACGAGCTTGTTTTTGTAGTCAATAAGAAACTCAATATTGACCGCATTACTGTCATACCTAATGATTATCCGACTGCTCCAAAAGAAGAATATGACGCGCTTTCAAAGATGCTGGAATGTCTAAGGATAATTAATATTGATCCGGACGGCTCGTATTCTGTTTCCTCAGATTTGATGATAGACACTTCCCGTAAAGTTCAGGTTGTCTTCCAGTCTGAGCGCTTTACGGCTTTGAAAGTAATTCTGAATCGTGCAGTGACGTTTGAAGACATGCAGAAATCTTTCCTTCAGGTTTACGCTCCGTTTACTTCATGTGACCCTATGACAGGTGTAAAAAATTCCCGGGTTACATTTGTGCAGGATATGAACGGAAACTATATGGCCTCAAAAGATGCCCATGCCCTTTCTGATTTTGCCGTTGGTGTAGTTAATCCGGTTTACGCATACGACAACCGCCAGCAGAATTCAGACGGAACTTCGTATACTCTGAACATGTATTCTGATTCAAGCTATGCAGTTCACGACTGGAATGAATCTCAGAAAAATTACGGTACGCTGCTTTGCGGCTATGATATTTTCCTGAATGCGGTGCTTGCAGGCTGCAGCAGTTCCTCATACCCAGATTCTGTTTCAATTTATCTGGACAACAGCCCGGATGAAGAAAGCGTAAGCTCCGAATTCAATATGCTCGCTTCAAAGCTTAATATTGACCGCTGGCGTCTGTGGCTTCCTCAAGAAACGACTGCGAATGAAGCAGTGCCTGTTAATGATTTCCTTTCGGAAAAAAATAACTCCCTGAAAAACGGTCTTGCGTATAACGTTAAGGCTGATGCGAAGGATGCAGGTTCATTTACGTTCAAGATTCCAGGACTGGACATGTACGGCTCAAAGTGGGGCGGAAGTTCCGGGGTCGGCTGGAAATCTGGTGATCAGATAAGTTTCCTCTTCAGTCTGTTTGATTCTGAAGGGGATTCGGTTTTGGTTTATCACAATCCGCAGTACAACGGAATATCGGACAGTTACTTTATGTACGGCGATCCGTTCTTCTCTGTCCGGCTGAAAAAAGAAGATGATCTTACCAGCCTTGATTTGTGGTCTTTCAGGCTCAAGGACATAAAGAACCAGCGTGGCGGTGTTACCATTCTTAACAATGTAATCAACGCTTCCGTAGGTGAAAAAGTTACCGTAAAAGTTGAAATGGAAGATAACGGGCCGCTGAATGTTGTTGTAATGACATTGGACGGAAACGTGGTTCAGTACCTGCAGCATGGAACAGTATTTAAAGGCGAGCACTTCTATTCATGGAACGGAACGACAAAGAGCGGCAAGGAAGTCGCCAGAGGACTGTACTTTGTCCGCGTATTCGGAAGCGGCATTGATGAGACCCGAAAGGTAATGGTCGTAAAAGAGTAGTGCTTTTGTTTTTGAATTGTAATTGCACTGAAACGATAAAATCTTTATAATTTCCTAACTATGCAGGAAAAGGAAAGACTTTCACAGCGGTTTGAGGATATGGGCAGATTTTTTGCGCCGGACTTGTGTGCACTGCCGGGAATTCTTGTGAACATAAGCCGTGAAGGTTGTAAAATTCGATATCAGTACCCGGTCACAATAGACGAAGAAAACGACTACGAAGCAAAGATTACTTTTGCCCGGGCCGCTTCCGGCAGCTTTACTTTGGTTTGTCATCCTCAGTGGGTTCGTACAGAAGGAAACTGCACTGAAATTGGATTCAGAATTCTGCCTTCAACAGATTATACCCGTCTTGCTTCCTACATCCTTCAGCTGGAAGAAGATTCTACTTCTGATAACCTGGATATTCAGACAAGCGATTCAGTATGCCAGATAATAAAATAGAACTGCCTGCCAACGTAAAAATTCAGAGACTTCCCGGAGCAGCTTTCCTTGCTTTCCCGGAAATGACCGGTATGCTTAAGACTGAACTTGCCGGTCGTCTGGGCTTTTCGTCTGCTCCATCAAAAACATACGGTGATCTGCTTTATTTTGAGGATTTTCCTGTGGAGAACGTGCAGAAAGCAGATGACCTTCCTTACTGGGCTCGTACAGTTATGCTTGAGCCTCAGCTTATAAGTTTTGAATCAATCGGAAGTGCGGCTTCTGCCCTGAAATCAATTCAGCGCAGCTGGGCGCCTTACCAGTACCAGTTTTTCCGCCGGGCAAATCTGATTCAGGAAAAACTTCCCTATGTAAATTTAAAGGTCAGGAAATTTCCCGTAAAAATTCCGTCTTCTCCGATCGGGCTCTATACGCTGATTGATGAGCATACAATGATCTGCAGCGCCAGAACTTCAACACCGGTACCGGTCGGTCAGATTGTTTTTGAAGAAGACCATGAAAATCCGCCTAGCCGTGCTTACCTTAAGATTCAGGAAAGCCTGACCATGGCAAATCTGCTTACCGGTGTTTCTTTGCCTCAGAGCGGAGACAAATGTTTTGAAGCTGGTGCCTGTCCAGGCGGGTGGACCTGGGTTTTAGTTGGCCTTGGAGCTTTTGTTCATGCAGTTGACCGTGCGCCTCTTGCTCCTGAGCTCATGCAGAATCCTCTGGTTAAATTTCAGACTCACGATGCCTTTACCCTTAAGCCTCAGGAAATAGGTCCCTGCGAATGGGTTTTCAGCGACGTAATCTGCTATCCGGAACGTCTTCTTAAATGGGTAAAAGAATGGCTTGCAAGCGGTCTTGTGAAAAACATGATTTGCACGATAAAAATGCAGGGTGAGCCGGACTGGGTCATAATCCGGGAATTTTCAGAAATTCCGGGAAGCCGCATAGTTCACCTTAATTACAACAAGCATGAGCTTACCTGGATTCATTGCGGTCAGTGAGTTTTGCCCGCTCTCAGTTTTCCTGCTGCAGTTTTTCAATTAAATCTTTCAATTCGTAGACATTTTTTATGCGGAATGTCCTTCCCGGGTGAGGAGCCTTGCCTTTGAACGCTGATGTTGCGTCGGGCGTGAGAGGCCTGCCGTTTTTGTCGCCGACCAAAGCTGCAGTGCCGCCCATTATGGCGTATCCGTCAGTGTATTTCATCATGTCGTCAAGAAACAGGGTGTTGTCAATGTTTCCGCCGCAGAGGGAAAGGGCTGTCGTAAAGGCCGCCTCATAAGGTTTTCCTAAAAAATTGCAGTCCCGTATATCGCAGACGGCGTCAAACTGGTCGCGGACATTCAGCTTTTTCAAAACTCTTTCCGCATGTTCTCGAGGTGCATTCGTGCATATGATTTTTGGAATTTTGATCGACTCAAGGAAAGGCCGAAGCTTCTCATCGCTTTCCAGCTCGTCGGCTTCGTTTTCTGGGTGAACGTGGGCAAAAAATCTTTCCACGTCTTTAAGGCCTTCGCTCCTGAGCCATTCAAGGGTGGTTGAAAATTTCTTTATGTTTTCCCGTCTTATTTCTGCCGCCTTTTCCATGGAAACGTTGAAAAAAGAAGCGACACATTCCATCATGCGCTGGGTAATTCCCGCGTCCATGGCTGCTGTTGCCGGATAAAGCGTATTGTCCAGATCAAAAATCAAGTGCTCAATGTTCATGGCTTCATTCTATCGGAAGAGGCTTTTTTCCGATAGAGGGAGGCAGCCGCGAAAAAATTAGTTTTATAATGCTGTTGCCCCGCCCAGATTATGCTTGTCGTTGACATCTAATTTTTTTGGTCGTAAGATGGAACAATATAAATTATTCACAACTAATGAATTAGGAGTATATCAATGGGACAGCAGTTAAAAGAGGTTTATGGAAAATATTTTCAGGAGATGATGCAGTATTCCAAAGCCCCTGCAAAAATTGATAATACGAATGTATATCAGGAAGCAAATAAAGATTTGACAAAATATATGGAAATTATCCTCAGTGAAAATTTCCTTCCGGGCTCAGGTCTGGGCAATGTTGAGAATTTCAAGGCGTTTTATGATGCCGTTTCAAAGGAAGGCAAGAGAGGCCTTATCCTTATGGAACATTATACAAACCTTGACCTTCCGGCAATAATTTATCTTTTGAAAATTTACGGCGAAGAATGGTCAAAAGATTTTTCCGAAAAAATCGTAGCCGTTGCCGGAATGAAACTTAATGAAGCAAGTCCGGCTGTCCGCATCTGGACAGAAGGTTTTACCCGAGTAGTAATTTATCCTACTCGTTCTTTGGACAAACTTGATGGTACAGATATCTCGGAAGAAGAAAAGAAGGCTGAAGAAAAGAAGGCCCGCACTATAAATCTTGCTGCAATGCGCGCAATGGATGACTGTAAGAAACGCGGACAGGTTGTGCTTGTATTCCCTAGCGGAACCCGCTATCGTCCTGGTCATCCGGAAACAAAAAAAGGTCTCCGGGAAATTGACAGTTACCTCCGTCTTTTCGACATTGTTCTTCCTGTTGCAATCAACGGAAACTGTCTCCGCATCAATCCTGAATGTCCTGATGAAATGTTGAATGATCTTGTTGAAAAAGACAAGGTTATCCTTACAGCTGGAAAAGTAATTGACTGCAAGGAATACCGCAAGTCAATTCTGGACAATCTTCCTGCTGATGAGCCTGATCCAAAGCAGAAGACAATCGACGGCATTATGGATATCCTTCAGAATCTTCATGACCAGGTTGAGTCCACAAGACTGTAATTTTAAGAATGCAGATTTTTTCATTCTTTACTGTTATATTAATTAAGAGGTTTTTATGGCAAAAAAGAATGGCTCAATCTTATATAAATGTTCTAACTGCGGTTACTCTCAGCCGCGCTGGCTGGGACGCTGCCCTGAATGCGGCGAATGGAACTGCATGGAAGAATGCATCGTTGATTCTTCAGCCGTTTCTCCTGCCGGCAGGGGCAGCCCTGTAAGCGAAAAAGCAAAGCCAATCCCCCTTGAATCTGTATCTTCTCAGGACTCTGCCAGATATTCCACCGGAATCCCTGAATTTGACCGTGTGCTTGGCGGCGGCGCTACTCGTCGCTCTGCAGTGCTTATTGGCGGAGAGCCGGGAATTGGAAAATCAACCCTTCTTGTCCAGACCGCTTCAAAAATGGCAGCTTCTTTTCCTGGTAAAATACTTTATATCTCCGGCGAGGAGTCTGCGGCGCAAATAAAGGAACGTGCTGAACGCCTTACCCTGAACTGCAAGGGTATTGAAGTTCTATGTACTATGCGGCTGGAAGACATTCTTGATTCTCTTGAAAAGATAAATCCTGTGCTTGTCATAATAGATTCCATTCAAACTGTTTATTCTGCAGAAGCCGGACTGGTTCCCGGCACTGTGAATCAGCTTAAATACTGTGCAAATGAACTTGTCAGCTGGGTAAAAAACCGGGATTCCGTGCTCATAATGACGGCTCATGTTACAAAGGAAGGAGCCATCGCCGGTCCGAAAACTCTGGAACATATGGTTGATACTGTAATTTCATTTGAGCGCAACAGTGATGACGTACGCTTCCTTCATGCGCAGAAAAACCGTTTCGGTTCTGTTGATGAGCTTGGTATATTCAATATGACTGAAAAAGGTCTGGAGCCGGTTCTGAATCCTGCGACCATGTTCCTTTCTGAGCGCAGGGAGGTTCAGCCGGCAGGTGTTGCCTGTGCCGCAGTTTTTGAAGGAAACCGGGTATTCCTTGTGGAAATTCAGGCTCTGACAGCTCCGGCAAAAGCTGCTGTTTCCCGTGTATTCAGCGACAAGATTGACTCTGCCAGAGTAAGCCGTATTGCGGCAATTCTTGAAAAACGCGCAGGAATAAAATTTCTGGGACAGGACATTTATATAAACGTTGCGGGGGGAATACGTCTTAGCGAAAGTGCTGTGGATGCGGCCCTGGCTGTTGCGATGTATTCAGCCCGCACGGACATTCCTGTTGCTGTCGGAACTGCAATTTTTGGTGAGCTGAGTCTTGCCGGGGAAATTCGTGCTGTGCCGAAAATCAAGCCGCGGGCAAAAACAGCGGAAAGCCTTGGTTTTACCCGCATCTATTCTGCAGAAAAGCATCCCGGTGTCCTTCAGGTGCGGGACATTGCTTCCCTGATAAAATCTGTTTTCGGCGGTTCAAAAGCTGAATCTTAAGGTCGCCGGGTTCACTGCCTGTTGATTATAAGTTTTGTGCCTGCCGGAACGCTTTCTGTAACCCAGGTGTTTCCGCCAATGACAGAGCCTTTTCCGATAACTGTTTCGCCGCCGAGAATTGTTGCTCCCGCGTAAATCGTAACGTCATCTTCAATAGTAGGATGGCGTTTTTTATTCATCAGTTCTTTTTTTACGCTTAACGCACCAAGAGTGACGCCCTGATAAATCTTTACGTTGTTGCCGATTACTGTTGTCTCGCCGATTACAATACCGGTTCCGTGGTCAATGAAGAATGAATCGCCTATTACGGCTCCCGGATTGATGTCGATTCCTGTTCGGCCATGAATGTGTTCGCTCATTATGCGCGGAATGACAGGCACTCCAACCTTGCACAGGAAGTGAGCAATCCTGTAAACGGTAATTGCCTGAAGCCCCGGGTAAGAAAGTATGACTTCCTCGTTGCTCTTTGCGGCCGGATCGCCTTTGTATATTGCGGCTACGTCCAGCATGAGTTTTTCACGGATAAAAGGAATTTCCTCAATCAATGAAAGGCTTGTCTGTTCCGCAAGCTTAAGGCAGTTTGGATTTTTTACAGGGCTGTCCTTGCATGCGTTGCATTCAACTGTGTATACAAGCGCTTTTTGAATTTCAGCTGTAAGGATTGCGATTATGTTGTTTACTCTCTGACCGGTTATGTACCGGATGTTCTCAGGGTTAATGCTTTCTGCTGTCTTGAACCCCGGGAAAATAAGGCATTGCAGCTCACCAAGTACTTTGATCACGTTTTCGCGGTTTGGGAAATTTTCTCCTTCCGAGCGGTTTATTCCGCCGAACCTGTCGTAAGAATCAAGAATACCGTCAATCAACATATCTATATTCATGCAAAGCCTCCGTTAAAGTCGTACAATGTTAGCACATTGACCGTTAAAAAAAAAGAATTTTTCAAAAAAAACGGCAAAATTCAATTGACACAACATTATGTCTTCTATATATTTTTAGAACGCATTGTTTTAGGTTTATAGGGGTGCGTTAACGCCCTTGTAGCTCAGTTGGTAGAGCGCAGCCATGGTAAGGCTGAGGTCTGCGGTTCAAACCCGCACGGGGGCTTAAACAGCTGAGATTTAAGCTAAATTAAATCTTTTAGGAGTATAGAAATGGCAAGTAAGAAGAAGGGTGCAGTAGAAATCATTGCTTTACAGTGTTCTGAATGCAAACGTAAGAACTATACAACTTACAAAAACCGCAAGAACATTACTGGCAAACTTGAAATGAAAAAGTATTGTCCGTTTGATCGCAAGCACACATTGCACAAAGAAACAAAGGCAAAATAAGCTTAATTAAATTTTATATTTTTCATTTGGCTTCGGCCAAATGATTGAATATATAGGGCAGTAGTTCAGTGGTAGAGCAGCGGTCTCCAAAACCGCCTGTCGTGGGTTCAAATCCTGCCTGCCCTGTTTTTTGAACTAAAAAATAGTTTTTTGGAGGAAAAATGTCAAAGTTAACACAGTTCTTTCGTGAAAGTAAGGCAGAAATGAAAAAGGTTGTATGGCCTACACGCGATGACGTTGTTTCTTCAGTAAAAGTTGTAATTATTTCAACAATTATTGTGGCTGTTGTTTTGGGTTTGTTGGATTTCGCTTTCACAGAAGCATTCCGCTTTATAATGAAATAATCAGGGTGTCTTATGTCAAAATCTTGGTATATGCTCCAGACTTTTGTCGGACATGAAGCAAAAATAGAACGAACAATCAGAGCCCTTCTTGAAAAGAAAGAGATTAATCCGGAAGTTGTAACTGATATAAAGGTTCCAGTAGAAGAAGTTGTAGAAATCAAAGACGGTAAGAAAAAGTCAAAGCGCGTAAACTTTATGCCTGGTTATCTTATGGTTGAGCTTGATCTTCCGGAAATCGGCTGGAAAGAAGTATGTACTTCATTGCGCCGCGTTCAGGGTGTAACAGGTTTCGTAGGAACAAATCCTAATGAACGTCCGAGAGCAATTTCTGCCGCAGAGGCAAAAAATCTTCTTCAGAAGATCGGTGTAATCAAAAGTGAAAAGTCTGTTCGAATCAAGCAGACTTACGTTGTTGGTGATGTTGTTAAAATCACTGACGGACCGTTCGCTTCATTCAGTGGAAACATTGAGGAAGTTAATGAAGAAAAAGACAAGCTGCGCGTAAACGTTCAGATTTTTGGACGCGCAACACCTGTAGAAGTAAGCGTTCTTCAGGTTGAACGAGTTTAATTAGTCTAAATTTCAGGTGCTCGCATGCCAGTGCGGGCATTACCTGTTTTTGGGAGAATTACAAGTCCGTTGGACAGAGGTAATTCGTTATACCAATTTAGGAGAATCACAATGGCAACAAAGAAGGTAACAGCCGTAATCAAGTTACAGTGTCCAGCAGGAGCTGCAACACCGGCTCCTCCGATTGGTCCTGCACTTGGACCACACGGTGTTTCTGCACCAAAGTTTGTTCAGGAATTCAACGACAGAACTAAGACAATTGAAAAGGGACTTGTTATCCCTGTAGTTCTTACTGTTTATTCTGACAAATCTTACACATTCATCCTTAAAACTCCTCCGGCAGCAGTCCTCATTAAGAAGGCTCTTAAGCTCCAGAAGGGTTCAGGAAACCCACTTCGCGACAAAGTAGGAACTCTTTCTAAGAAAGATCTCGAAGAAATCGCAAAAACAAAGCTTCCGGAC
>JAFPCT010000236.1 GCA_017390125.1 Treponema sp. | reverse complement strand
TGCATAATCAAGCATTGATTCCAGCTGATTACCATCTTCAGGCGTAAGTACCGTCATGTTAGGCATACTCATAAGGAATGAAAGGTCGAAAACTCCATGATGAGTTTCTCCGTCAGCCCCTACAACGCCTGCTCTGTCAAGACAGAATACCACGGGCAGGTTCTGCATGCAGACATCGTGTATGAGCTGATCATATGCGCGCTGCATGAATGAAGAATAAATTGCCACAACGGGTTTAAGTCCTGATTTTGCAAGGCCTGCAGCAAATGTAACGGCATGCTGCTCAGCAATACCCACGTCGAAGAATCTCTTCGGAAATTCCTGAGAGAATGGTCCAAGACCGGTTGCATCACCCATGGCTGCTGTAATTGCAACGATTTTTTCGTCACTTCGAGCTTTATTTACAAGATGGTTACCCATGATTTCAGACCATGAAGGACCTGAGGGTGCCTTCAGAAGCTGGCCTGTTTCTCTGTCAAATGCGCCGATTCCGTGGAATTTGCCGGGATCAGTTTCTGCATTCTTATATCCCTTCCCCTTTTTAGTAAGGACATGTATAATTACAGGTTCGTTAAGGCTTTTTGCACGGTTGAAAGCATTGGTAAGCTCTGCGATATTGTGTCCGTCAATCGGACCGAAATAGCTGAAACCCAGCTCTTCAAAAAGAACGCCGCCTTCTTCCAGAACAGAATATTTAATATCATTCTTAAAACCTGCAAGCATAACAGCTACATTACGGCCACCTGGCATAGATCCTACACGATGTTTGATAAAATTCTTTAAATTGATATATCCTCTTGATGTTCTGAGATTACCAAGATGTGCGGATAAACCTCCGATGTTCGGAGAAATTGACATGCCGTTGTCATTCAGAACGACGATAACTTTCTGTTTGCGGTCACCTATATTGTTAAGTGCTTCGAATGCCATGCCCCCGGTCATGGATCCGTCGCCGATTACAGCAACAACTTCGTATTTTTCCCCGGTAATATCTCTGGCAGCAGCCATTCCTGCAGCAGCAGAGATTGAAGTAGTACTGTGGCCTGTGTCAAAGGCATCGTGATCGCTTTCAACCGCCTTAGGAAATCCTGAAAGGCCGTTGAATTTGCGGAGTCCGTCAAACTTGCCGGCACGTCCGGTAAGTATTTTATGGACATAAGCCTGATGGCCAACGTCCCAGATTATCTTGTCCACAGGACTATCAAAGACTTTGTGAAGAGCGACGGTCAGTTCTACGACACCAAGATTGGACGCCAGATGGCCGCCAGTCTTTGAAACTTTTTCGAGAAGGAATTCACGGATTCCGCTGCAAAGAAGTTCCAGTTCTTTATCTGTCATTGACTTTAAATCCTGAGGAAAATTGTAGTCAATAATGTTTTTCATATCTCAAATCCTATTTTTTTCTACGTTTAAGCTGCAGTACAAGGTTTCTGAAGAATTCAGCATTGTCGTAATATGGTGCAATTGCTTCAACAGCGCTGTCTGTCAGTTCGTCAAGACGCTTGTAAGCAGCCTCAAGTCCGTTAATTGAAGTGTAAGTGTTTTTATTTTTCTTTTCGTCTGAACCTGTGGCTTTGCCAAGTTCTTCAGGATTGCCGATAACATCAAGAATATCGTCTGCAATCTGATATGCAAGTCCCAGATTTTCAGCATAATGATCAAGGTTATCAAGCATGTATGAAGTTGGGTTTCCAAGGTAAAGGCCCGCTTTGATTGA
>JAFPCT010000235.1 GCA_017390125.1 Treponema sp. | reverse complement strand
TCACCTGCGCCTTCACAGTCAGAGCAGGTGATTTCCGGTGCGTTGATGTACTGGAATCCTCTTTCCTGGAAGAAAGAGTGAACGGCAAATGCCATCTGGTTTCTCATGCGGTAAACGGCACCGAAAGTGTTTGTTCGTGCGCGAAGGTGTGCGTATGTGCGAAGGTATTCCATGCTCATTTTGTTTTTCTGGAGCGGATATTCCTCCGGGTTGCATGCACCCAGCATGGTAAGCTTTTCAAGGATAACTTCTACGGCTTGTCCTGAGGCAGGAGACTCTATGAGAATTCCTTCTGCCCTTACAGATGCGCCTGTATTCAGTTTCTTCAATTCTTCTTCAATATTATTTACATCTGCATTATTGCTCGGTGCATTTCTGTCGAAAGTAAGCTGGATGTTTGCAAAAGCACTTCCGTCGTTCACCTGAATGAATACTAAGTTTTTTGAGTCGCGAACTGTGCGGACCCATCCGCAGACAGTAACTTTCTGTCCTTCCGGTTTTGTTGAAAGTAAATCTTTAATTAATGTTGGTACCATATCGGTTTCCTCTTTAATGAAATGTAAATAATAGTTAATTTTACTTATTTGTCGAATATTCTTCAAGGCGTTTTGATTTCCGTGGGTCTTATGCTCATGTCATTGACCGTATTCATAAAAAGTTCTATATTATAGGCATGAATCACACATTGCTACTTCTATTATCTGATTTTTCTCGATAAGACCCTCTGGCAGTCAGCGTGTGTTTTTTATTTATTCGTAAATTACAGACCTGTCCGAGCGGCAGGTCTTTTTTTATGCAAATACATTTTGGAGGTTAAAAAATGAAAGTTTCTATGGATCCTAAAGGAAAATACCGTCCTTTTGAGGCGGTTCCGATTAAGAACAGAACCTGGCCTGACAACAAGATTACTAAGGCTCCGGTGTGGTGTTCCGTTGATTTGCGTGACGGCAACCAGGCTCTTATCAATCCTATGGGAGTTGACCAGAAACTAGAATTTTTTGATCTCCTTGTAAAAATCGGCTTCAGGCAGATTGAGGTAGGCTTCCCAAGCGCAAGCGATACGGAATATGAATTCATGCGCCGCCTTATCGAAGAAAACCATGTGCCGGAGGACGTAACTCTTCAGGTTTTGTGCCAGGCCAGAGAACACCTGATCAAGCGTACTTTTGAAAGTTTGAAGGGCTGCAAAAAGGCGATTTTCCACCTGTACAATTCGACCAGTCCTTCTCAGCGAAAATACACTTTCAACAAGACGAAGGATGAGATTAAGCAGATTGCGATTGACGGCATCCGCTGCGTGAAGAAATGCCTTTCAATGAGCGAAGGAACTGAAATTCAGCTTGAATATTCACCGGAAAGCTTTTCTACGACAGAAGTTGATTATGCTCTGGAAGTATGCGAGGCCGTGAAAAAGGAATGGGGCTGCAGCGCTGAGAACAAGGTTATCCTGAATCTTCCTAGTACAGTTGAATGTGCCCTGCCGAACCAGTTCGCAGACCAGATTGAATATTTCTGTCAGCATATTTCTGAGCGTGAGAACGTAATAATCTCACTGCACAACCATAATGACCGAGGAGAAGGTGTGGCTCAGTGCGAGCTCGGACTTCTTGCAGGTGCTGACAGGGTAGAAGGATGTCTTTTCGGTAACGGAGAGCGAACAGGAAACCTTGACATCGTAACTGTAGGAATGAACATGTATACTCAGGGCATTGATCCTGAGCTTGATTTTTCAAATATGCCGCTTCTTACTGAAGCCTATACACGGCTTACAGGAATGGAGATTCATCCTAGAACCCCTTATTCCGGAGAACTGGTTTTCACTGCATTCAGCGGAAGCCACCAGGATGCAATCCGAAAGGGTATGGCCGCCCGGGTAAAGATGGAGCCGAATGCATACTGGGATGTTCCGTACCTTACTTTTGATCCCCATGATATCGGCCGCCAGTACGAAGGCATTATCCGAATCAACAGTCAGAGCGGAAAAGGCGGTGCTGCGTTCATCATGGAGCAGGATTACGGTCTTTCTCTGCCAAAGGCAATGCATCCGGTTTTCGGTACTTTGATAAAGGATGCCGCAGACCAGGCTCAGAGGGAGCTTAAGCCTTCTGAAATCTACGATGTATTTGAAAAGACCTGGCTCAAGACAAAGTCTCCGCTTAATGTCCTTGAAATTTCTGAAAAGCATATAGAAGGCGAGCGGGGAAGCGATTCTCCTGAGCAGGTTGCAGGAATGGCGACTATTGAATGGGAAGGCAAGAAGATTGCCATTGCGGCAAATGGAAACGGACCTCTTGATGCCTTTGTAAATGCCCTCAAGCAGACTCCTGCTCCTCGCTTTACGATTACCAGCTTCCATGAGCACAGCGTGGGAACTGGAAGCGACACTTATGCTGTTGCTTACGTTCAGATTACAAAGGAAGACGGCACTCAGGCATGGGGTGTAGGAAAGAGCAGTAACGTAGGACGTGCCGGAATTGCAGCTGTTGTCAGCGCCGTGAACTACAAGGCGTAAACCTTCGGGGAAGGCTTATGGCAAACAAAAAGTATACTGCAGCAGTTATTGGAACAGGACGGATCGGCTTTACTCTTGGATTTGACAAAAAACGGGAGCAGCCTGCAAGCCATACAATGGCCCTGATGAATAACCGCCGGGTTCATGTGATTGCCGGATGTGATTCCGACCGCTTTCGCCTTGAGCGTTGGGCAGACTATGTCGGAAATCCGTTCTGCAGTACTGAGACTGCTCCCTTTTTTGCAACCGTAAAGCCTGAGATCCTCGTCATTTCTGTAAACGAAGACTCTCACCTTAAGGTTGCCCTTGAGGCTCTGAACTCAAAGCCAAAGCTTATCATTCTTGAAAAACCTGTAGCCCTGAACATGAAGCAGGGGTATGAACTTAAATTTGTTGCCGACCTGAGGAAAGTTCCGGTTCTGGTAAATCATGAAAGACGTTTTGCGGAAGATTATCGGATTGCAAAGGAATACATTTCCAGAATCGGTGCTGTTCAGACTGTGAATGCCCGCCTTGATTCCGGTCTGTATGTCTATAACCCTGAAAAAGAGCAGAACGGGGAATACAGTCTTCTCCATGACGGCACTCATCTTGTTGATGTAGTCATGTATCTTCTTGAAGGAGAGGAAAGTCCGAAGGAGCCTGTTCTGAGGGACTTCAAGCTTACCTCCGTTTATTACGATAAGGAAAAGCCAGAAGTTGTAAGAAACGCTTCTGTTCACTGCCGTTGTGATAAATGCAATGACGTAAACCTGTTTTTCAGCGGACGAAGCCGTTATTTCGGTTTTGAAGTTGAGGTGATTGGAACGGAAGGTCGTTTTAAAGTCGGAAACGGTATCTTTGAATTCTATACAAGGAAGGAATCCCGGCTTTATACTGGTTTTTATTCACTGCTCCCGGACAGAACCGTAAGGCAGCCTAAGAAGACCGGTTATTTTTCCAATATGGTGCAGAATGCAGTTGACTTTCTTGACGGAAAGGCACCTCTGCGATCTACGCTTCGGACCGGTCTGAATGCCCTTCAGGTCCTGGAAGAAATAAAAAGCTTCTTTTGAAATTAAATATGATGAAAATGAAAAAGGCTGACTTTTTGAAGTCAGCCTTTTTTGTTACTCAGCGTGAATGCTTGTATTTTTTACAACTACGTCGTGTGCGCCGCCTTCACGGATTGAAGCCGGACTTACTAGAGTGATCTTTGCTTTTTCCTGAAGCTCAGGAATTGTTACGGCACCACAGTTGCACATTGTGTGGATAACTTTGCTTGTTGTAAGAGTTACGTTGTCATGAAGACTTCCTGCGTAAGGAACGTATGAGTCAACTCCTTCCTCGAAAGCCATACCTTTCTTTCCGCCCAGATCGTATCTCTGCCAGTTGCGTGCGCGGTTTGAACCTTCGCCCCAGTATTCCTTTACATAACTTCCGTTTACGATGAGCTTGTTTGTCGGTGATTCATCAAAGCGGGCAAAATATCGTCCGAGCATTACAAAATCTGCTCCCATAGCAAGAGCCAGAGTTACGTGATAGTCGTGTACGATTCCTCCGTCAGAGCAGATAGGAACGTAAATGCCTGTTTCCTTGTAGTATTCGTCTCTGGCCTTCGCAACTTCGATTGTTGCAGTTGCCTGACCGCGTCCGATACCTTTCTGCTCGCGGGTAATACAGATTGAGCCGCCGCCGATACCGATTTTTACAAAGTCTGCGCCTGCTTCTGCAAGGAAGCGGAATCCTTCTGCGTCAACAACGTTTCCGGCACCAACTTTTGCATTCGGCCACTTTGCGTGGATGTCCTTGAGGGCACGGCTCTGCCATTCTGTAAATCCTTCCGATGAGTCAAGTGTCATTATGTCTACGCCTGCTTCAAGAAGGGCTGGAACGCGTTCCATGTAGTCGCGGGTATTGATTCCGGCGCCTACGATGTAGCGTTTCTGAGAGTCGAGAAGTTCATTCGGGTGCTCCTCGTGGCTTGCTGCATCCTTTCGGAATACCAGATACTGGAGGTTTCCGTTTTTATCAACTACTGGAAGCTGGTTGATCTTGTTCTTCCAGATGATGTCATTTGCTTCCTCAAGGGTAATGCCTGTCTCTGCCTTTACAAGGTCGCCCAGGACAGTCATGTATTCCTGAACTTTTGCTCCTGCAGGGCAGTGGTCAATGCGGAAGTCTCGTTCTGTGATAATTCCCAGAAGTTTTCCGTTTGCCTCACCGTTGTCTGTAACGGCTGCGGTTGAATGGCCTGTTGCCTCAATTTTTCTAACAAGTTCTTCAAGAGTCTGATCCGGGCGGATGTTTGTGTCAGATGTAACGAAACCGGCTTTGTATGACTTTACCCGTGCAATCATTGCGGCCTGATTTTCGATAGTCTGGGAACCGTAGATGAAACTGATTCCGCCTTCTTTTGCAAGTGCGATTGCAAGAGTGTCATTTGAAACAGCCTGCATTACGGCACTTACCATAGGAATGTTCATTGTAAGCGGACATTTTTCCCCGGCTTTCTTATTGTAACGTATAATTGGAGTTTTTAATGATACGTTGGCAGGAATGCAGTCCGGCCCGGTATAGCCCGGAACTAACAGATATTCATCGAATGTGTGTGATGGTTCTGAAAAAAAGAAAGCCATGAGTTTTGTCTCCTTGAATTAAAAATCAAAAAAATAATTGAATGATTATAGAATATAGTGAAGATAAATTCAATGTGGTTTATTCATTGAGCAAGTTTTTTATTTATGATAGTATCTATTGGCAATAACTGATATCGCATTGTTTCGGCATCTGTTTTTGCTCAAATCAAATCTTTTGTTCCCGTTGGTTTCGGGAATCGAGGCTAAAAATGAATGTTGTTGTAATGGGAGCCCAGTGGGGTGACGAAGGAAAGGGCAAGATTGTTGATTATCTTGCGCAGGATGCTAAATATGTCTGCCGTTTTGCAGGCGGAGCTAATGCCGGTCACACAATCGTTGTTGACGGAAAAAAGTATGCATTGCATCAGGTTCCTTCTGGAATTCTCTATCCGAACAAATCTGTAATTTTAGGTTCTGGAATGGTTATCGAACCTGAGGCTCTTTTCAACGAGCTTAAGATGCTTACAGACAATGGCGTAAACTGGGAAGGTCGTGTTTTTATTTCTGACCGTGCTCACATTACTCTCCCTGGTTACCGCCAGATGGACAAAGAGCGCGATGCTGCAAGAAAGCGTCCGATCGGAACAACAGGCCGCGGAATTGGAACAACTTACTCACAGAAAGCAGAGCGCGACGGTATCCGTCTCGCTGACCTTGACTGGGATGAAAAATGGAATGACCTTGATGACGAGGACAAAAAATTCCTTGAGCAGTACAAAGAGCAGCTTTTGAAGATGAGAATCGACATCGCTGCAAAGATGTGGGAAATCCGCAAGGAAAACATTCTTTTTGAGGGCGCTCAGGGTGCTATGCTCGACATTGACTCTGGTACATATCCTTATGTTTCTTCTGGTGCTTCAGGAAGCTACGGTGCTTCCAGCGGTTCTGGAATCGGACCTCGTGCTTTGGACAAGGTTTACGGTGTATTCAAGGCTTATGAGACACGCGTAGGAAACGGACCTATGCCTACTGAATTCAACAATGATTCAGAAGGTGAGCTCTGCGACTATGTACGCAAGACTGGCAACGAATTTGGTGTTACAACGGGCCGTGCACGCCGCTGCGGTTATCTTGACCTTGTAGCTCTCCGCTATGCATGTCACGTAAACTCAATTGATTCCCTTGTTCTTACACACCTTGATGTATACGATGAGATGGAAGAAATCGAAGCTTGTGTTGCATACGATATCGACGGAAAAATCGTAACAGATTTCCCTGCTTCAATTCCTGCTTTGAACAAGGCAAAACCTGTGCTCCAGAAGTTCAAGGGTTGGAAGAGCTCTATCAAAGAACTCAAGAAGTACAGCCAGCTTCCTAAACAGGCAAAGGAATATGTTGACTTCATTGAAGATTTCACAGGAACAAAGGTAGGAATCGTGTCTGTAGGTCCTGACCGCAACCAGACATTCAACCGCGAAAAGATCTGGAAGAAGTAAACCTGAGCATAATCGGGCAAAAAAAATCCGCAGGGGTCTGAATAATTCTGCCGCTGCGGATTTTTTTTATAAGGTACTTCCAGATAAAAGTGTTATGTACTATAATATATAGGATAAAGTTTATGAAC
>JAFPCT010000234.1 GCA_017390125.1 Treponema sp. | reverse complement strand
CAGTTTTTTCTACTTTCTCAACTTTATGATACCGCGAATAGATCATATCGTTTACGCCGTTCACGTTGCTTAATTCCCATGATACTTTTTTCAGCGTATAGGTAAGAGGTCCCTTTACAGCAGAAATTTCCGATTCTTCGCCATCAGGATTTACAAGCAGATATGAAAATTCTACAGCCCTGCCCTTCTCCGGAAATCCCCTTATGAATTTTGACGCAAGCCCGATGTAAAAACGAGCAGGATGAACAGTAACAGCTTTTCTTCCTGTTATCTCCTGATTGCTTACATCAGTGATTGAGCTTTCCAGGTGATACTGGAATGTTGTTCCGCTTTCAATTTTATCTGTTTTGAATGACGCAGAAGATTTTCCGTCCGCATTAAGCCTGCCTTTTTCATCAGAAAGATAACAGTGATAGCCCTCAAGGTCATTCGGTCCGAAAGTATAGCCCTTTGTCTTTGGAGTATCCGGACTGAACCTTACCGGATTCCTGTACCATGTATTAGTAACTGCCGCCCCGGAAAGATTTCCTCCTGCAAGATAAGTACCGATAATTCCGGCGCTTATTGTATCACCGCCAAAATATGTCAGGTCCGGCACATCAATTTCCGTCTGAATTTTTGCGCCCTCAAAATAGCGCACCTGAAAGTACATCCTTCTAGGATAGAAATCAGGGGTGTCGCTTCGATTATAGGAAAGAACATAATTTCCAGGAACCAGATTTTCAGGCAGGTCAAAGGAACCGTAAAAGCCGCCGCTTTCGCTTGTAATTCCTTCAAGTTTTCCGTAAACAACCTCTCCGTTCCATGAAGAATTTTTCAGCTGAATATCGTATTTTCCGCAGTAAGATGAGAAATGTCCCATGTGAAGGTTTTTATCAATTCCGCGGAAAGTAATTTTTTCCCCAGGCTTATAAAGTCCCCGGTCGCAGAAAAGGAAAACAACCGGCTTAACCTTTCTGGCTTTGGACAAGCCCTCGCAGTAACCGTTTCCAGCAGGGAAAAATGCAATTTTATCCTTTCCTTTTTTAATAAGAAGAACCACATTCTGAGCTGTCTCAAGCTCCTTTGCCTTTGATTCAGGAATCTCAAAATCTGCAAGCCCGTTTTTATCGGTCGTACCGGTAACCAGAGGCTCCGTACAAAGCAGATCCGATTCCACGGAAATAAAGTTATTCTGCACAGCAAGCACAGAAACTTCGGCTCCGGCAACCGGCTGATTTTTTGACAGACTGCTGACAAGGACAATTGCTCTGTTAATTCCTATTCGTGCAGTCGCCCCCATATCTGTAACCTGTACAGTCATCTGAGTGCGGCAATGCTCATCTTCATAGGAATCCCGCCATGAAGAATAGCTTTCGTAACTGTAGTCTGCAGTAAAAGTTATCCAGCCGTAACCGTCATCAAGAAGGCTGTCAAAATCAACAGTCTCAATTGCAGGATAATGAGAATTTTCTGCTTTGATTTCATGAATTTCCTCAGCATTGTAAACCTTGGCGCTCCAGGTATTCTTGAGCGGGTTCAAAGTCTTTTCGAGAGTCCAGAAATTCATACCCTTGAGGTTTTTGAATTTGAACGCAACCTTATGAGGGGCCTGGTGCTCCAAAAGCTTTCTACCGGAGTCACACATTTTGAAGTAACTGGAAGGGCGACCCACTTTGAATTCAAATGATTTTGAATCATCGGAAAGCTCCTGTCCGGAAACGCTTTTTACCCCGTTGCAGACCATGATAGCATAGGATTTTTCACCGCCCATGACAGGAAGATTGAAAATGCAGAGCTCCTTGCCGTTAAGCTCCATGTTCTCTTCCGGAATCTCCATGTAAGGATCAAGAAGGATGAATCTGCCTTTCAAAGTCGTCTTGTCCGGCTCCATGTTGAAGCGCATGTAAAGCGGGTTGCTCTTGAATTCCAATGAATCCCTTGTCCGCTTGTCGCACCACAAATAAAAGCCCGTCTCATAAGATTCCTGCTCTTTTTTTTCAGCAGTCTCAGAAGACGGCTCATTTTCCGGATAAGCCTCTTCCCAAAAACTTGATTCTTCTGAACCAGGCTCAGCTTCAATATATTCCTTGAAAGTCTTTCGGCTTTCGTTATATTTGGTAGTATAGTCAGAAAGTTTTTTCCCGGATTTCTGAGCTCCGGCTGTCTTTTTGCTCAGAGCAGATTTTTTCCCGATTGCCGCAAGCCGCTTTGGTTTCGGCGGTTCTTCCGGCACAACGTAAGAATAGTCCAGATCAAACGCATCCCCGGCAGGTGCATAAACCGACGAACCGGAAACAAAAACGTCCAGAGTTTTGTTTACCGGAGAATCAAAATCAAAACCTTTTACTTTATTGATTTTTTCATCGGAATCATTCTGCTTTGAACAGGAAAAAAACAACGAAAAAACAATAAAAACGCAAACAGTTTTTTTCAGAACAGACATAAAAAACTCTCCTCATCTCAAATAACTTTTTTCTTCATTATAATTGAATGCCATAAAACATAAAAGCCCCGGAGTTTTCATCCGGAGCTTATAACTGTCGCACAACGACTTAAAACTATTTTTTTCCTAAAGCAGTAAGACTTGCCACAAGACCTGCGGCACCCTGAATGTCGCTAGGAATTATTATCTTTGTTGCCTGACCGTCAGCGGCTTTTTCAAAGGCTTCCAAAGCCCTGAGACGGATAACAGCATCATCCGGCGCAGCCTCACGAATCATCCTCAAGCCCTGTGCCGTAGCTTCCTGAACCTCGCGGATTGCATCGGCTTCACCTTTTGCCCGCTGAATCTGCGCTTCTTTCTGAGCCTCAGCCTCAAGAATCATTGCCTGCTTCTTTCCCTCTGCTTCAAGAATTGCAGACTGCTTGTGACCTTCGGCAATAAGAATCTGCTCTCGGCGCTCACGTTCTGCGCGCATCTGCTTTTCCATTGCTTCCTGAATTGCCTTAGGCGGATCAATGTTCTTTACTTCAACGCGGGTAACCTTTATGCCCCAAGGGTCAGTCGCTTCATCAAGAATTGAGCGCATCTTTGAATTGATTACGTCACGGCTTGTAAGAGTCTCATCAAGCTCCAGTTCACCGATAATGTTTCGGAGAGTTGTTGCCGTAAGGTTCTCCAAGGCGTTCATCGGATTCTCGACACCGTATGTATACAGCTTCGGATCTGTAATCTGGCAGTAAACAACAGTATCAATCTGCATAGTTACATTATCTTTTGTAATTACCGGCTGAGGCGGAAAATCCTGAACCCTTTCCTTAAGGGACATTGTATTAGCAACCCGGTCAATAAACGGAAACTTAACATGAAGTCCCACATTCCACGTAGAACAGTAGGCGCCAAGGCGTTCAATTACAAAAGCCTTTGACTGCGGAACAATCCTTACGTTGACAAGAATCAACACAAGGACAACAAATAAAACCGGAATAATTACAACAAGCATCAGATCTCCTCCTTTTTCGATACTATAAGCGTATTTCCTTCAATAGAATCTATGCGGCAGGTTTCGCCCGCCTCTATTTTTTCTTCTGAATCAGAACCGTTTTTTGCAGTCCAGATTATGCCGCCTTTCGTCTTGACCTCACCTTTCTCAAACTTAGTAATAGCCTTTGTGACAATTACTTCCTGACCGACAAGAGAGTCAACGTTCGTCTTTTCCCTGCCGAT
>JAFPCT010000233.1 GCA_017390125.1 Treponema sp. | reverse complement strand
GATGAACTGGTAGTCGTGGATTCGCTTGTGGAGCAAACTGAGGAGCTGCTCTTTCTCTGCTTTTTCCTTAAAGAATGAGATGTCGATATTCAGCGGATCATATTTTTCCACGCCGTTCAAATATGTTTTCAGAGAAAAACATTTTTTGCGGCCCTTTGTGTAATACTCATAGCCGTGTTTTTTTGCAAGATTAAAGCCAAGCCGCAGGTATTTTTTCGAAAGACTTTCATATCCCAGCCTTGAGAGCACAACTGCAAATTCGTAGAAAGCAAAAACAACCTTATGGCTCATGTCGCTTGCAAGCTTGTTGAATTCCGCAACGCACTTCAGGAAGAAAGATTCCGCAGAAACAATATCCTTGTCATCTGCATGAAGGACTGCATTTATGAAATACAGGAACGGCATGTCCTCCTTTGTAAGGGTTTCCGTATTCTGCATTATGGTGGCATGGTTTATGCGAGCCCTGATAAAATCGCCCATGTCAAAATCAATAATAGATTTGAACATAAGCATATCGTTTATGGAAGGCAGGAACGAATTGTTCATAAATTCTTCCATATTGAAAATCTGAAGATAACGGGTAATTATATTGAAAAGTTCGTAAGCCTGAGTATAGTGCCTTGCATAGAAAAGCGCATATCCCAGATTTTTCAGCGTGTCTGCAATAGAAGCGTAGTCCGAAATTTCCGGAAGCCTTCCAATAATGCCGTTTTCAAGCTCATAAGCACGCCTGTAAAGTCCGCGGCAGGTTGCATCATAGCAAAGCCCGTTTCGAATGTTCAAAAGAGGATTTATTTCACCGATTTCTGTTCGAATTTCATTGCACTTGTCATACCATTCAATGGCCTTGTCCGTCTCTCCAAAATGAGAGCAAAGAATTCCACGCCAATGATAGACAGTAGAAATAAGATGCCGGTTGTCCACCTTTTTGGAAAGTTCCAGACTCTTCATGATTTCTTTTTCAAGGGAACTTTCTACAGCCTCGTCATCTACCAGCTGCCATGGAAGTGAAATCGCCGTTGAGATGTAGTTGTTCCACAAGCCCTGCTTTTCCAAAAGTTCCAGGGCCTTGTGGTATTTATCCCACTGAACGTCTCCGGCTTCGTGAACATTTCGCATAAACTGGAAATCCAGCATCGCACAAAGAGCGAGCATATTGCCGTTTCCGCTTGCCTCAAAGGCTTTTGTAGCAAGAGAAAGATATTTTACCGCCAGAACGAAAGACTTCTTGTTGCCGAAAATTCGCGCCAGCTGAAAAAAAGCCGCAGAATTTATCTCATCGTCTTCCTGAGTATCCAGAATGTCATTCAAATACAGGATGGCGGCATCTTTCAGCCCGGATTCAAACAGGGCTTTTGCAAGCTCAAGGCAAAGCTTCCGCCGCTGCTCCTCCGAAAAATAACTGAAATGTATGAAATTATTGGAAACCCACTCTGAAAAATCCTTGAGCTGGTTTATGCAGAAGAAAATGCGGTTATTGCGCAGCATTTTAAGGATAAAGTCAAACTGCTCGGCTTCCGGCATGTCAAAAATTACCTGAAACTGAGTCTTATCCTTGAAGATTGAAAGCCCGCCGGAAATTACCTGAAGATAATTTGGATTTGAGCGCTGCTCATCCAGAAATTTAACGGCATCCGTAATCTCCATGTCGTTTTGATATGTTGAAAAACAGAAAGCAATCTTTCCGTTGAAGCCCTTTTTTTCAAGGGCACGGATTAAATTCAGCGAACCGGCAGAAAGACACTGGGCATTCAAAATAAGATAGTTGCCCGAACAATATTTTGAAATGATTTCTACAATAGAATTGATGAACCTGCCCTGCTCGTATATATATTCTCCAGGCAGAGGAATGTCATAGCGTTCATCTGCAAATCCCTGCTCAAAATAAGCCCGAAGAACACCTTTGTGAGAAAAATACGCGGCATTGTCCAGATCATCCATAGTGAAGTTGTTGATGTTGTCCTGCAGGATGGAAAGGAAAGGTTTGAACGGGGAAAATTCATTCACCATGTCCATCACTTTAAAATCTGTCTGCAGTTCATCTGCTACAAGATTTTCGAAAAAATGGAGAAAACAGATTGAGCTCTTGCATGAGTGAATGAATTGTTTTATATCCTTGGACTGAATTCCCATGGTGAATATTATACCCCAGTTTACTATAAACACAATTAAATATTCCCGGGAATTTCCACTTTGCCGTATCAAACAAAACGATAATCTGCTATCATAAAACCATGAAGAACCTATTTTTAACCAACAAAAAATCAGCAAAAAAAGAATACAAAAAGATTATAAAGCAGACCGCAAAGGCAATTTCCCGCACATTCTCCGATTCGTCGGCATATTCAGGCCCTACACCGCAGGAACTGAAAGATACCATCCGGGGAATTTCTATGCTCCCGGAAACAGGACTGGGCTGGGAACAGGTTCTCGCACAGACTGAAGAAAAAATTCTTCCAAACATGCTCCGCACATCTTCACCGGACTACATGCCGCACCTTCACAGCCCCGCAACACTGGAAAGCATAGCATCGGAGCTCATAATTTCTACATTCAATCAGTCAATGGACAGCTGGGATCAGGCGCCGGTGGCAACAGAAATAGAAGTTGAAGTAATACGACAGCTCTGCCAGCTTTACGGCTACCCTAAAAAATCAGACGGAGTTTTCACCAGCGGCGGAAGCCAGTCAAACCAGACCGCAATAATTCTTGCCAGAGACTGGTTCATAACAAACATCATGAACTATGACGTAAAGAAACACGGACTCCCGGAAAATTTCAGAAAGCTCCGCATGTACACAAGCGAAATAAGCCACTTTTCAATGGAAAAATCAGCCCACATCCTGGGACTGGGCTATGAAAGCGTAGTAAAAGTTCCTGTAGACAGCCGCAAACGCATAGATTTCGCAGCTCTGGAGCGCCTTGTTGAAGAAGACGTGGCAGCCGGAAACATTCCGTTCCTTGCAGTTGCAACAATCGGAACAACAGATTTCGGTTCAATCGACCCGGTAGACAAGATTGCCCGTCTCTGCAAAAAGCACAACATGTGGCTCCACGCAGATGCAGCATACGGAAGCGGAGTTGTCCTGAGCCAGAAATACGCAGATAAAGTTGCCTCCCTGCACAAATGCGATTCAATTACAGTTGATTTCCACAAAATGTTCCTGCTTCCGATAAGCTGTTCAGCAGTTCTGGTAAAAAACGGAGCGGATTTTGACGCCCTCACAATCCACGCAGACTACCTTAACCGCGAAGAAGATGAAGAAGACGGATACACAAACCTGGTGGACAAGTCACTGCAGACAACACGCCGCTTTGACGCCCTGAAAGTCTGGATGAGTTTTCAGGCCCGTGGAAAAGACGGCTGGAGCAAAATAATTACAAGCAGCATGGAAAATGCCCGCAGTCTTTATTCGATAATAAAGCAGAATGAAAATTTCGAACTGATAACCGAACCGGAAATAAGCTCCGTAGTTTTCCGCTACAAAGCAGAAGACGATACCCTTTCCGACGACATAAACAGAAAAGTCCGCAGAGCATTGCTCCATGAACACGGAATCGTAATCGGCCAGACAGTTTCAAACGGACACGTATGCCTGAAGTTCACCCTCCTGAACCCGCTTATGACCCACCAGAAACTAGAAGCCCTGGTCACCCTGATTCAGACAATCGCCTCCAACAACTAGGAACGAAGCGGCATATGCCATAAACTGCGTGCAGTGCGCTAGAGCACGGTTTTACACTCACTCTGGAACTGGAAGCCAAAATTATGCGAGTGTATTACCAAGCCTCAATCAGCACTACATATTTTTTTGCAAAACACCACTTTTCTGTGCTATAATTTCACAAATATGAAGACATGTTATAATTGTGGAAAAGTTATTTTTATGAACAAAGTTTTCGGGCAGATAGGCGACCAGATGTACGTTTTCTGCAGCGAAAAATGCCGTTCAGCGATCTGGCATAAAATAGGCGTAAAAGCCAGCGATACACTAGAAAATTCCTCAGCAGACGCAGAAATCCACACCGGCTATTCATACGAAAAGAAAGAAACAGGCGCAAAATCAGGCGCACCGACCAAGCTCATCCTTGACGGCTGCGAATACAGCTACAGCGCCCGCACGGACAGAGTTACGATTTCAGTAACAAGCCTAAAAAATAAATCCGGCGAAAAAACCGGAAACTTAAGGTTTGAGCTCTTCATGTCCAAAAGCGGACCGTTCAAACCAGGACAAAAAAACGAAGGCTTTACAATGGCAACCAGCGCAGCCTACGAGCCGCTTCGCGTAAATTCTGCCTACACGAACATAAAATCAACAATGCGTCCTCTCGACAAAAAATCGGGAACCTACACTCCCATAATTTTTGTCCGCGAATACAACGAAGACGGCGACTGGCACATCTCTGCTTATGCAAATTTCCCAAACAAGGAAAAGATTCTGTAGTTTCTGCATCTGATTTTGTTGCCCAAACCAAAAATTCATAGCCCGTCCTGCTAAGTCCAAGCTCGCTGGCAGTTTTCAGCGTAGATTTTACCCCGGCTTTCACAGTCTGTGTTGCAGTCGTTACGCTTCCGTTTCGCAGGAAACAAAACCAAATACGAATACAAGGTCTAAAAACAGACACGTTGGCAATCCTTTCGGATTGCCTTCTATCTGGACGTTCTAAAAGAGCTCCGCACTGCTCGTTTTTTTAGAACTCTTGCTTTATTCTGTCAAGGTTCTTGCCTTTATCCTTTTCGCGGATTTCTACGCGGCGGATTTTACCTGAAATCGTCTTCGGCAGTTCCGGGAGGAACTCAAAGATTCTCGGACATTTATACATTGCAGTATTTTCTTTTGCAAAAGTCGAAAGTTCAATTTCCATTTCTTTTGGGTCTTTTTTATCGTAACCAGGAGAAAGAACAATCGTTGCCTTTACAGCCATTCCGCGTTTTGGATCTTCAACACCAGTAACGGCACATTCCATAACAGCAGGATGCTGCTGCAAAATTGATTCAACTTCAAACGGACTTACACGGTAGCCGGAAGTTTTGATGATGTCATCTTTTCGGCCTACAAACCAAACATAACCGTCTTCGTCCATGTATACGTTATCACCAGTGTGGTAAACGCCGCCGTCAAAAGCATCAGCAGTAAGAACAACGTCCTTGAAGTAGCCCTTCAAAAGACCAAACGGACGGCCGTCCTCAACGTGAATGCACAATTCCCCGGTTTCACCAGCAGGTACAGGCTTGTTGTTAGGATTCAAAATTTCTACGTTGTACAAAGGATTCGGACGACCCATCGAACCAGGACGAATCGGGCAGTATTCCTTGAAGTTTCCGCAGATTACAGTTGATTCAGACTGACCGTATCCTTCGTAAATTTTCTTACCGGTTTTTTCAAGCCACTTGTTGAAAACTTCACCGTTCAAAGCTTCACCGGCAGTACTGAAACGAGTACACTTGCTCAAATCATATTTGCTCAAATCCTGACGAACCAGATAGCGGTATACAGTCGGAGGAGCACAGAAGGTTGTAAGGCCATATTTTGAAATCATCTCAAGCATTTTTGCAGGCTTGAACATATTCATGTCGTAAACAAACTGAGCAGAACCCACAATCCACTGACCGTAGATTTTTCCCCAGCTTGCCTTTGCCCAACCTGTTTCCGCAATAGAAAGATGAAGCCCGTCCTCAACAACGCCCTGCCAGTATTTTGCAGTCATAATATGACCAATAGGATAGTCAAAATCCTGCAGAACCATTTTCGGATAACCGGAAGTTCCCGAAGTAAAGTAAATGAGCATAGGATCATCATTGTGAGTTGCGGCGTCCCCTACCGGGCGAGGGAATTCAGCAGGCATACGCTCATATTCTTCGTGGAAGTTTATCCAGCCTTCACGACTTTTTCCCACAGTTACCAGCATTTTTACAGACTGAGACTTTGGAAGAGCCTTTTCAATTTCTTCCTGAACAAGAGGATTGTCATAGCAGAAAATCATCTTAACGTCAGCGGCATTCGTGCGGTATTCAATATCGCTCTGCAAAAGCTGATCAGTAGCAGGAATTACAATCGCACCAATTCGGTGAAGAGCCGGAAGCAAAATCCACCATTCATAGCGGCGGCGAAGCATGAGCATAACAGTGTCGCCTTTTTTAATTCCCTTAGAAACAAGCCAGTATGCAGCCCGTTTAGATTCCCGGGAAATATCATCAAAAGTGAAGATTTCTTCCTCGTCGTTGTCATCAATCCAAACAAGGGCGCGCTTTCCAGGATATTCCTGAGCATAGCGGTCTACAATATCATAAGCAAAGTTGAAATCTGGGATTGTCTTTAATCTGCAGTTATTTTTAAAATCATCGTAATCTTTGAACTCTCTATCATCTACAATAAAATCATGACATAAATTTGACATTTTAACTCCTGGAAAGACTTTTGCCTTTCCATTTATTTAGACTAAAAACTAATATAAAGGTTGCAGATATTTTATCATTATTTAGGCTTAATGTCCAAGGAAAGACTGTCATAAAACAAAAAATGACCGCCGTTTCCAGCAGCCATTTTTCCCCATTTTCAAAGCCTTTTCTTTTCTGCTATAATGCCACCTATGAAAAGAACTCCTGATTATACAACCATTTACCAAGATGACCAGATTGTTGTGCTTAACAAGCGCAGCGGGCTTCTTATTGCTGCAGACCGATATGACACAGAAGCTCCTCGCCTTGACCTTGAGGCAGAAAAAGAATTTGGAAAGCTCTTTGCCGTTCACCGCATTGATAAGGATACATCAGGAATCATAATTTATGCCCGAAACCCGGAAGCCCACAAGGCACTTTCCCTGCAGTTTCAGGAACGCCAGGTTGAAAAGACTTATCACTGCCTGGTTCACGGCCATCCGCTGTGGACAGAACTTAAAGCAGACCTGCCCCTTCTGCCGGACGGCGATGCCCGCCACAGAACTGTAGTAAACAAAAAAATCGGAAAACCAAGCCTTACAGAATTCAGACTTCTAGGTTCCTGCGGACCTTTTTCATGGGTCGAAGCAAAACCAAAGACAGGCAGAACCCACCAGATTCGCGTTCACCTGGCAGAAAACAAATTCTGCATTGTATGCGACCCTCTTTACAGCGGAAACCAGAAACCAGTGCGGCTCAGCGAAATCAAACGCTCATGGCGCGGCGATGAATTTGAAGAGCAGCCTCTTTTAAGCCGGCTTGCCCTTCATGCGTACAAAATCTCGTTCAATCATCCTGTGACAGGCGAACGACTTACATTTACCGCTCCATATCAGAGAGACATGGACGCCCTCAGAAAGCAGCTTGCAAAACTGTATGATGTTGATCCGTTAAAAGAATAGTGTTTATGGAAAAAACTTATCAGCTCAGAGCCTTCGGGCCGCGGAATTTTATGCGCACCTGCCGTATTCTGCGCTGAGCCTGGTCTTCAATCAAAAACAGAGTATTCTGCCAGTAAAAGATTTCACCTGTAGAGGGAAGATTTCCCATTTTTTCAAGAAGCCATCCTCCCAGGGTCATAAATTCCTCGCTTTCCAAATTCAATTTCAAAATGTCATTTATATCCTCAAGCTGCATGTCGCCCGGAACAATAAATTCCCTGTTCGAAATAAATTTTATGCGCTTTTCCGGCGAGATCAAGGAATTGTCCTCATCCGTCATTCTGCTGAACACAACCCTAAGAATATCGTCCACAGTCGCAACTCCGGCAAGCTCACCATGCTCGTCCAATGCAACTGCAAATTCCGTCCGTTCCTTTTTGAATTTTGAAAGAAGCTCCAGTGCCGTAAATGTTTCCGGCACAAACAGAACCTTTTTCATAACAGACTGCACGTATTTGTCGCCATTAACAGTTTTTCTTCCCAAAAGCACCGACTTGTAGTGTATTACGCCGACAATCGAATCTTTTGACCCTTCGTATACAGGAATCATGCTCACTCCAGAATCAACGAAAATCTTGATAAGCTCTTCCCGGGAAGCATCAATTCCAACGGATTTTACAAAAGAGCGGTGCTTCATAATGTCGTGAACCCGAAGGTCGTTGAACTGGAAGATTTTATTCAGCATGTTTTTTTCTGAAAGTTCCAGAGTTCCTTCCCTTTCCCCGACTTCAATCAAAGTTTTAAGCTCATCTTCTGTAATCAGCTCTTCTGAATTTTTCAGCACATTTTTTGCAAGTCTGGCAATTCCCTTTGAAATGGCGCTGAACACAAACACAAGCGGGAAAAACGCCTTTTCCAGAATCAAAAGAGGCAGTGCATGACCGCAGACCACAGAATCAATATAACGGCCTGCGATAGTTTTCGGCACTATTTCGCCGAATACAACGGAAAGAAACGTAAACGAAAAAGTTGCTATTCCCACGCCAGAATTTCCGGCCAGCTCAATTGCAAGGGCCGTGGCAAGAGATGAGCCCAGAGTATTCAAAAAATTTATGCCTATAAGAATTATGGTCAGAAGTTCATCCACATTCTCACGCAGATAAAAAGCTGTCTGTGCATTCTTCTTTTTTTCCTTCACCAGCTGCCGGAGCTTTATTTTAGTCACAGAAAGGAAAGCTGTTTCCGAACCGGCAAAAAAAGCGATGAATTTTACAATGAGAAGCAGAATCAAAATCATCACAGTTGTCTTAATCATCCTGCACCTCTATATAAACTTCTGTAATTCGTCTTTTTTCAACTTTCATAACCTTGAACATTCGCCCTGAATATTCAACACATTCTCCTGGAGAAGCAAGGTGATCAAGTTTTTCGGTTATCCATCCGCCCAGAGTTCCATTTATTGAAGATTCAAGCTCAATGCCAAAATGCAGTTTCAGGTCAATAAGAAGGGTTCCCCCGGAAATCATAAATCCTTTTTTGTCTTTAAGAGCACCAGAATCAAATTCACCCTGCCACGGAGTCTGATTTCCGGTTGTTCCGAAAATTTCCCGGTGAATGTCCGACTGGGTAACAAGTCCGTCTGTTCCGGAATATTCATCAATGATGATCGCAATTGACTGGCGGTTTTCCTGCATTACCTGCTGAACAGAAGAAATTTTTCTTGTTCCGGGAATAAAAAGCGGCGGGCGCATTATTTTTTTCACAGAAAATTCTTCAGGAGTTGTCTTAAGCAGGTCCTTCAGATAAAGAATTCCCACAATATCGTCAATGTCCCGTCTGTAAATCGGAAAACGGGAAAGGCGGGTCCGCTGGGCCGCTTCAATTACATTTGCATAAGTCGCGTCATCATGAAGACTTACAATCGCCGTCCGCGGAACCATGATTTCAGAAGCGTCAAGGTCATTGAACTTAAAGACGCCGTTCATCATGTTTTTTTCGCCGTTCTCAAGCACGCCGGTTTCTTCGCCCACCTCAATGAAAGACTTTATGTCTTCTTCGGAATATGTCTGCTGGGGCTTTTCCACGCTTATGCCGCGGATTTTCAAAATCAGCCGGGAAATGAATGTAATCACAACAACCAGCGGATGCAGCAGGAACATCACTATTTTAACAAAAAGAGAAAGTGAATAAGCTATTCCGTCCGGATTCCGTGTAGAAATTGATTTTGGAGTAATTTCTCCGAAAATAAGGAGGCACAGGGTAACGACAAAGGTTGCAAGTCCCACGCCTTTTGCCCCGAATAATTTTACAGAAACAGCAGTTACAATAGAACTTAAAAGAATGTTTACAAGTTCATTTGCAATAAGAAGGGTATTTATGAGCAGTTCTTTTTTTTCAAGCAGCTTCCCAACCCGCACAGCACGGCGGTTCTTTTCTTTCCGTAGAATCATAAGCCGGAGCTTATTCATAGAAAGAAAAGAACTTTCCGAAACGCTGAACAGCATGGAAAGCACAATCAGGACTACAGAAACAACCAGCAGTCCTGTCATCACGGCATTGTCCACCGTTACTGCTCGCCGCCTTCAGCAGCAGGTTCAGCGCTCTCAGAAACTTCAGCTTCTTCGCTTTCTGTTTCTGCAGATGCTTTGGCAGCAAGCTTTTCAGCCTCTTCCTGTTCCTGAAGTTCATTCAGGCTGTCGATGATAGACTGAATGTTCGAAACGCTTTCGCTTTCAGGAGCAGCCTTTATCGCAAGATTCAAAAATCCTATAATGCGGTCAATGTCAGAAGTTCCGCTCTTTGCACATACAGAAGCGGCCATAAAATAAAGAGCCTGAGAATCAACAGGATTCAGCCTCTTGTCTGCAGCATACTTTACATACATCTTAACTGCACCCTCGAAATCATGCTTTGTAATCAAATTGAAGGCTTCCGCATTTGCAATTGAAAAAAGATGTTTTGTAACAAGACCAGACTCATTCTTTTTGTCCAGCTTAACAAGCTTTCGGCTCAAATCCACCATTGCAAGACGCTGGTTTTCAGAAGCTGATTCGTACAGCTCATCAATAGCACCAATCCTAGCCTTGTCATTGCCTTTTTCAGTTTTTACAACTTTCTTTACAAATTCAGTAACAACAGGCTCTTCTGAACGAACCAAAGCCGCATAGCCGGCAGGAGAAGAACTGTCGTAATCACAAGTTACAGAAGTAATGTAGTATCCGTCCTTTGAAATAAGCACAATTGCCGGCGTTTCCTGAACAGTGTACAGGTCTGCAATCGCAAACTGCTTCATCATGGTTTCACGGGCTTTTTCAGCAGCCTTCTGCTCAGCATTAGTTGCATTCATGTCCGCACCCTGCATAACCTTCATCATGTCAACAAAAGCAAAATGAACGCAGGCATATTCAGCCTCAAGATCAAGAGTAAATTCCCCTGATTCAGTAAGGGCTTTTACACCAACAGAAGAACCAGGAACATCATTGTCAGAATTAACAAAAAGGAGAATATTCTTGTTCTTTGCCTGAGCAGCTTTTTTTGCAGCATCAAAATCTGTATACCAGCCGTTTTTATCAATGTTTCCGCCACAGGAAGCAAGCACCATCACTGCACCTGCAAGGCACACTAAAAATCCATTCTTTTTCATATTTTTTTCCTTAATTTATTATTTGAAATAGCGAACGCCGGCAGCAAACAGGTTCTGACAGCTGTTTTCGCTTTCGTTTGTAAGAGGATCACCTGCAATATTCATAATAAGGTCGCGGCTTGCACCATTAGAATCAATACCTACAGTTCGCTCACTATGTCCCATCTTTCCAAGTACGTGACCGTCAGGGCTTGTCATACCTTCAATGGCAAACAAAGAACCGTTCGGGTTATCCGGCTCTGTAATTGCAGGATTACCGTATTCATCAACATACTGAGAATAAATCTGACCGTTTGCAAAAAGCTTTTCTGCAAAGCTCTTTGCAATTACAACGCGGCCTTCTCCATGGCTGATAGGAACCAGGTGAAGTCTAGGATCAACAACACTTGCATCCTGAGCCCAAGGACTCATTGCACTTACCATTCTAGTGCGTACAACGCGGCTTATATGACGTCCGATCTTATTGAAAGTCAATGTCGGCATGTCTTCGCTAGGATCCTTGATTTCACCGTAAGGAACAAGACCAGTCTTTATCAATGCCTGGAATCCGTTGCAGATACCAAGAACAAGACCATCACGCTTCTTTAAAAGATTCATAACTTCTTCAGAAATGTGTCCTTCGCGCAATACGTTTGCAATGAATTTTCCAGAACCATCAGGCTCATCACCAGCACTGAAACCGCCGGCAAGAGCAAGAATCTGAGTTTCCTTCAATTCTTTCTGCAATGTCTCAAGACTGTTCTTAAGAGCATCAGGCGTATTGTTTGCAAATACAACAATTTTTGTCTCTGCACCGGCAAGGTTGAATGCACGGGCCATATCAAATTCACAGTTTGTTCCAGGGAAAACAGGAATAAGTACCCTAGGCTTAGCCTTTGGAGCTGCAAAGACAGGATTCTTTCTGGCTTCTGTCAATGAAGGATGAATTTCTTTTGCAAATTCAGGAAGAGATTCCTGAACCTCAGCTCCGCTTACTGGAGGGAATACTTCTGCAAGTTTTGATTCCCAAGCAGCCTCAGCATCAGCAAGATTAATTTCAGCTTCTGCAACGCCAGTAACAGCTACCTGAACGGCATGTTCAGCAACAGTCTTTCCAAGCTTAGTAACAGTTCCTTCAACAAAGATGCGTTCATCAAGCTCACCAGTAGATTCAACAATGATTGAACCGTACAACGGAGCAAACAAATCTTTTGCAGAAACCTTTGTATCCTTTGAGAATCCAATAGCAGTAGCACTGAACGGAAGCTTTTCAATCTTCACGCCCACTCTGTTACCCATGGCCATTTTTGTAACGGCCTCAGCAATACCACCGGCGCCAACAGGATACATGGCACTGATTTTTCCAGCCGCATTAATTTCATAAAGGGAGTTTGTATTTTTAGTAAATGTATCAAAATCAGGAGCAAGCTCAGCAGAATAAGGAACGCTTACAAGATAAACGTTGTTTCCAGCTTTCTTGAATGAACCGCTGGTAACATTCTTAACGTCATCGCTTGTAACGGCAAAGCTTACAAGAGTATGAGGAACATTGATGTGCTCAAAAGTTCCTGACATTGAATCCTTACCGCCGATAGAAGCAGTTCCCATCGCATTCTGGGCATCAATAGAACCCAGCAGAGCTGCAGCAGGATAACCCCAAGTCTTTTCGCTTACAGCACGGCCAAAGAATTCCTGGAAACTCAAGCGGCAGTCAGTTGGCTTACCGCCCATGCAGGCAATTTTTGCAAGGCTGGAAAGAACAGCAACCTGGGCACCATGCCAAGGAGACCATTCGCCAACACGAGGATCAAAACCGTGAGCCATAAAGCTTACAGTAGAAGTTTCAAAAGGACTTACAACCGGAATCTTCGCACACATACCTGCTTCAGGAGTGCACTGATATTTTCCACCATACGGGAACAGAACTGTAGAAGAACCGATTGAACCGTCAAAGCGCTCACCCAAACCACGCTGAGAACAACATGCAAGGTCGCTCATGTTAGAAAGCCAAGCCTTCTTCAAATCGCCTTTTCCAAGCTCAGCCTTAACAGAATCCAAAGCATTTACAAGAGGGCTTTCTTCCTGTTTAGCAGGACTTTCAATGAAAGCAACAGCCTCATGATGTGCACCGGCAGCATCAAGGAATTCACGTCCCAAATCAACAATTTTCTTTCCGCGCCATGTAAGCACAAGGCGGTTTGTATCAGTTACATCAGCAACCTTAACAGCATTCAGGTTTTCAGCCTTTGCATATTCGATGAACTTTTCAGCGTCTTTGGCACGAACGACACAAGCCATTCGTTCCTGACTTTCAGAAATTGCAAGCTCAGTACCGTTCAAACCTTCATATTTCTTTGGAACAACATCAAGGTTTACGTTCAATCCAGGAGCAAGCTCACCAATAGCAACAGAAACACCACCGGCACCAAAGTCATTGCATCGGCGGATCATAAGACTTACTTCCTTGTTGCGAAAAAGCCTCTGAATCTTACGTTCCTCAACAGCGTTACCTTTCTGAACTTCAGCAGCAGCAGCAGTAACAGATTTTTCTGTATGAACTTTCGAAGAACCTGTAGCACCACCAATACCGTCGCGGCCAGTTCCGCCGCCAAGAAGAATGACAACATCACCCGGCTCAGGACGCTCACGCATTACAGTATTAAGAGGAGCGGCAGCAATAACAGCACCAAGCTCCATTCGTTTTGCAACATAACCAGGATGATAAAGTTCAGTTACCTGGCCAGTAGTAAGACCAATCTGGTTACCATAAGAAGCAAAACCCTGAGCAGCTTCACGGCAAATCTTTACCTGAGGAAGCTTACCCTTCATAGTAGCATTCAAAGGAACAGTAGGATCAGCTGCACCAGTTACACGCATACTCTGGTATACCCAGCTTCGACCGCTCAGAGGGTCACGGATAGCACCGCCAATACAAGTAGCCGCACCACCAAAAGGCTCAATTTCAGTAGGGTGGTTATGTGTTTCGTTTTTGAACATCAAAAGCCATGTTTCTTTTTCATCACAAGGCTTACCGCTCTTATCGCGGGTATAATGAACGTCAATGTAGATTGAGCAGGCGTTGTTTTCTTCGCTTACTTCAAGATTATCAAGTTTTCCGTGCTTCTTAAGATACTTGATTCCAATGACAGCCATATCCATAAGACAAACCGGCTTGTCATTGCGGCCAGCATACATTTCAGCACGCATATCAGTATAATTCTGCAGAGACTTCTTGAACAAAGAAGCGTACGGACCGTCCTCAATTTTAATATCCTTAAGCTCAGTAAGGAATGTAGTATGACGGCAGTGGTCAGACCAGTAAGTATCAAGAACGCGGATTTCAGTTTCAGTAGGATCGCGTTTTTCCCCGACAAAGTATTCCTGCAGGAACTTAATGTCCGCAAGATCCATGGCAAGCCCCATCTTGTTTCTGTAAGCATCAAGCTCATCGTCATTCCAGCCGATGAAACCGTCTACAACAGGAATGTCATCAGGAACCTCAGACTTCATTTCCAATGTCTCAGGAATTTTGTCATCGTCAGTCAAACGAGAATCAACAGGGTTAATCAAATAATTCTGAATTTTAGCAACATCATCAGCAGAAACCTTTCCGCTGAGAATTACCATCTTAGCACATCGAACGCGAGGTGTTTCATTCAAAACCTTGCAAGAAGAAGCCATTCCGGCACGAAGCAAAGAAAGACACTGCTCAGCACTATCAGCCCGCTGATCATACTGTCCAGGCAGATATTCCCAAACAATAACAGTGTCATCAGAAGAAAAATTTACTTTCTCATAAAAAACAAAATCGCTCTGTGGTTCACTGAAAATCTTAGTTGCAGCCGCTTTACCAACAGCCTCCCCAACATTCTCAACGTCATAGCGATTCAAGTAACGAACACCAGTAACACCAGTAATTCCCAAAAAATTCTTAATCTGAGCCAAATAACTTCCAGCCTCGTTGGCAAAACCAGGCTTTCTTTCTACATATAAACGAAACATTCTTATATTATAAAGAAGTAAACCGTTTCTTTCAATTACATGCCTAAATCAAGGACGAATGTAATAGGTCAAATTTCGAGTTTTAAATAAATTTACAAAAAAAGGCATTCTCTGTAAAATTTGAATAACTACAAACAAAAATACGGAGGAATGCCTTGACTGAAAACAGCCTGATTACATTATATTGCATAGTGGATGATTT
>JAFPCT010000232.1 GCA_017390125.1 Treponema sp. | reverse complement strand
CTTTCTGACCAAAGCCCATGAAACCGCCTGTAAGAATCTCGCGCTTGTTAAGAATTTCATAGCGGTCCTGGTATCTGTCATACAGGCATTTGCGTGCTTCATCAATGTTCCTGAAGCACTGAGTTTGTATCGGATAATTATCTTTCATAGGTCTCATTTTTTAATTTTCCCCTTCATCTGCAATCTCACCAAGCACTTCCAGTGCAATTGAATTGCCGGCCGCAAGAATTTCCTTGTCCGAAATGACAACAAGACCCGGCATTTCCCTTTCTATCGCATAGTGCACTAGAAGACGTACAACACTAGAGCACATGATTACCGGCAGATAGCCCATGGTACGTACGCCTTGAATCGTATCACTTACAGCCTTTATCCATCTTCTGCCGTCAACAGGATCAAATGCAACAAAAGGTTTGGAACCGTCCTGCGGATACTGAGCCTTATCAAGAATCTTCTGCTGCCAGCTCTGGGAAAGGTTCACAACACGAAGCCGTGAATCTGCATCCACATACTGCATACAGATCTGGGTTCCCAAAGCCTCACGGACTTTTTCCGTAAGTTCCCAAGGATTTCCAATCACTGAGCCGTAGCGGGAAACAGTTTCCAGAATAGTGACCATATTTCTGATTGAAACTTTTTCCATAAGCAGGCCCTGGAGAATTTCCTGAAGCTCGCCGTAAGTAAACTTGCGTTTTGCTCCGTTCAGAACTTCGTCTACAACAATAGGATTTGTCTTTTCTGTATCCTTTATGAGTACAGAAACCTCTTCCCTGCCCAAAATCTCTGCGGCATGATTCTTTATTATTTCTGTAATGTGAGTAGCAACGATTGTCGGCGGATCAACCACAGCATAGCCAGCCTGCTCTGCATCCGCTCTTTCTGTTTCCGGTACCCATATTGCCGGCATTCCGAAAGCAGGATCCCTTGTAGCTTCACCTTTAAGCTCCTCTGTTACGGCGCCGGTGTTCATACACATATAATAGCCAAGCCGGATTTTACATCTTCCGGCTTCTATACCGCGGATCTTAAAGCTGTATTCATTTGGATCAAGGTTCATGTTATCAATGATACGGATTTTTGGAACTGGAAGCCCCAGATCAAGAGCTGTTTCCCGTCGTATACGGGAAATGCGTTCCAAAAGTTCGGCACCCTTATCCTTGTCCACAAGAGGAATAAGGGCATATCCAAGCTCAAGAGAAAGAGGATCAAGATGAGCCACGGAATCCTGCTCCGCATTGGTGCCTTCCGCAGTTTTTCCGGCGGCAGTCTTTGCCATCTCCTCTTCCTTAGCCTTAAGAGTCTCAACCTGTTTTTTCTTTGCAAGAGAATAGCCGTACCAGATTAATCCCGCGCCAACAGGAACAAGCAGGAACTGAGTGCCGGCACGGAATACAAGTCCGAGAAGCAAAAGAACCGCTCCTACAATCTCATAGATTGCGCCGTCAATTGAAAATTCAGAAACGATTTTCGTTCCGAGAGTATCATCAGATTTATCTCCGGTAACAAGAATACCGGTTGCAAAAGAAAGCATAAGCGACGGAAGCTGACTTATAAGTCCGTCACCAATCGTAAGCGTAGAATACAGGTTCAAGGAGCTCTGGAAATCAAGTTTGCGCTGGACCATTCCCACGATAAATCCGCCCACAAGGTTTACGACTGTAATGAAAATTCCGGCCATTACGTTTCCGGAAACAAATTTACTGGAACCGTCCATGTTGGAATAAAAGTCAATGTCCCGGCGGAGCTCTTCCTTCATACGGTTTGCCTGCTCGTCCGTAATTGATCCGCTGGCAAGCTGGTTGTCGATGTCAAACTGCTTTACAGACATAGAATCAAGCGTGAATCTGGCTGCAACTTCAGAAACGCGGCCCGCACCCTTTGTGATTACAACTACCTGGACCACAATAAGAATAATAAAGATTACAAAACCAATGACAAGATTGTTTCCTGCAACAATATTTGCAAAAGCCTGTACCATTGCGCTCTGAGTCGCATGCAAAGCCTGAATGCTGGAGCCTTCAGCAGAAAGGATGAGACGGGTTGAGGCAATGTTTATTCCGAGCCCGAAAAGCGTTACAAAAAGAATCACCTGGGGAAAGGATGAAAAATTTGAAGCTCTGGGAGTATAAATTACAGTAAGGAGGATGGTAACGGCAACCGCAAGGTTTACAATCATCAATAAGTCAATAAGAACTTTCGGAAGAGGTATAACCAGCACACAGATGACAACAACTGCCACAACGCCTGGAAAATTCTTCCTGAGAATGGATAAAATATTCCCCTTATTTT
>JAFPCT010000231.1 GCA_017390125.1 Treponema sp. | reverse complement strand
CGATCGAAGATTCCGCTGAGTTAAATCTGAAAGGAATAGACAATCTGGTGCGTATGGAAGCAAGACTTCCCGGGCCAGACGGAACCGGCGAAGTCAACATCGGCATGATGATAAGAGCCTCTCTCAGAATGCGCCCTGATCCTTTTTTACAAAAAAATCATTTAAAACCCACTGTGGTTTGAGCGAAACCGTTGAATATGAAGGATAAAGCTGAATGAAACCTGCGGCTTTGCCGCTGTCTGTAAATGCAATGAAAATCTTGGACTGATTGTTTTTTATCCTGTCCTGAACGAAAGCCTTTACTTCATTTTCAGATTGTGATTCTACTCCATAAAATGTCCTGTATTCCATTATGAGTTCTACGGCTTCGTCAATGTCGCCTGTACCTGCAATTTTTACCATGAATTTGATTCTCCTTATTTTTTTTGCGGGAAGCACTGAGTAATCGCTTCAAGTGTTAATCAGCACTTCCTTACCCTCTGACAGTCCGCCTTTCACCAAGACAAAAATACAGCGTAACGCAGGCAGAAAGTGCTTCCACAACAGGACTTATAAGCCAAAGCCCTGTAAGACCCCACCAGACAGGAAACGTAAACGTAGCCGCAAGAAGAAGAACAAGCCCCCTCAGGCTGGAAATGAGCGCAGAAGGAAAAGCCTTTCCGCAACTAGTAAAATACATCGAACCAATAACGTTATATCCGCCGATAAGGAACGTCCCGCAGAAAAGCCTGATTCCGAAGGAAATCATATCACGCACATTCTGCTCCCGAACAAAAATCGAAGCATATCCGCCTGCACCCAAAAACAGCACCAGCGCAAAAACAAAACCAGTGCCAAATAAAAGCACATTGGTAATCTTCCTGATTTTTACCGCAAGAGCGCGCTCCCCGGAACCGAACACAAAGCTTACAAGAGGACAGATTCCCTGCCCGAACCCGATTGCAATCATGCTGAATACATACACGGTGTAGCCCACAACAGTAAAAGCCGTTACGCCGTCCACGCCAAAATACTTCATTATCACAAAATTAAAACAGAACATGGAAATACAGCCCGACATCTCGCCGATAAATTCGCTGGAACCGTTCAAAAGCATATTGCGTAAATCTTCCATTATAAGGGTGAATTTTCCGAACTTGTACATGCTGGAAAACCGCACAAAATACAAAAGGTTCAGGACAAAAGCAACGACGGCAGACAAAAGCGAAGCAAAGGCAATTCCCCTGATTCCGAGACCAAGCCTTACAAACACATAGTCAAGAAGAATGTTCAGGGCAACGTTCAGAATATTGATTTTCATATAAGAGTCCGGCCGTCCGTCCGAGCGAATGAACATTCCGAAACTCGTATTCAAAATCATAACCGGATACTCAAAAAGCATTATGAAAAAATAATCCCTGGCAAAAACAAAAACATTTCCTTCCGCCCGCAAAAACCGGAGCATCGGCTCAAAAAACACAAAAGACACCGCACCCACAAGAACGCTGGCAACAACAGTTACAAGCATCGTCTGGTTAAAAACATTGCATCCGCGCTTTGCATCTCCGCTACCCATGGCAATTCCTGCAAGGGCACTGCCTCCAACGCTTACCATAAGCCCCGCCGCCAGAAACAGATACACAATCGGTAAGCCAAGATTCACTGCCGCAAGACCGTCCGCCGAAATATAATTCCCGATAAAAAAACCGTCCGTAACCGTAATCACCGAAGTCAGAACCATAGCAATAATCGACGGCACCGAAAACCGAAGAATATTCTTCACCGGATTAGAACTGATTTCCTGTACATTCATTTTACAACCCCCATTTGTGAATAAAATTGTTTTGTACAACAAGATTACCCGATGAGGCCAGCCGTTACTTCTGAATTCGTGCGGAATTAAAATCAGTTTTTTTTTGTTTAGGACGTTTTTATAAGCCTCATCCTTCACACAATCGGAAAGCAAATCTCCAGTTCCATATACATGCTTTTGCAGTCAATCTTGCGGTAGATGTCGAAGGCGCTGCGGTCGTCCAGGCGGTTACCGGTTTCGGAAAGCCAGCGGCAGAAAAAACTCTGGTAGGCGGCGTAAATCTGCTGGGGAAAGCCCTTGTAATGGTAGACGGCGAATTTTCCGCCCGGAATTATGGCAGTGCTGGGCATAAAGTCCGTTCCCAAGTCCGCATCTCTGCCGGAAAGCCTGCACTGGGTTTTTAGCCGGGGATCGTTTTTGTCCACAGTAAGGCAGATGTCGTACATGCAGGAATCGCTTTTTGTAATGGAAGGATCGTCAAAAGTCCGCTCAAGAAAAATGGTTTTGTCCGTAATAAAATCCTTGTAGCGTTCTGTAAAAGTGCACCAGTCGGAAGAAAGATTGTGGTAGTCGCCCTTGTGCCTTTCGTAAAGCACAAAAAAGTCGGGGAGAGTTTCTATCGTAATGTGGCGGCAGACTTGTTCATAAGTTTCGATTTTGTTTTTAACGCCGTGGTAAAACGGATGAAAAACTGACTTTTCGACGATTTCTTTTCTGAAAGATGCCGGATTTTTTTGAAAATGCTTTGAAAAAACGGTAGCATAGTTTGAAGGCGAATAACCGTAGTCGCTTCCGATTTCCGTAATGGAACGCTCCTTTTCAACTTTAAGCCGGAATGCACTCTGCTCCACCTTGAGCCGCTTGATAAACGCATAAATGCTCTCGCCAGTCTCCGCCTTAAAAAGCCTGTTCAGGTAGAACTTTGAAAAACCGCAGACCTCCGCCACATCATCAACGGAAATTCCCCCTTCAAGATGAGAAAGAATAAAATCAATCGCCGAATT
>JAFPCT010000230.1 GCA_017390125.1 Treponema sp. | reverse complement strand
GGCTGTAAAAATTGAAAATCTTTTCATACTGTGAATATCGGTTTTTTAATAATTTTTTTTTAGAAAAAAACTAAGTAATAGAATAAAATATAAGGATAAAGTAGAATTGTTAAAATACCGTAAATGTAATAGAGGTAATGCTGTAAGATGCCAGGTTTAAGTCAGCTTAAAAAATTCAGTCAAGATATACTTTCCCTTGGGAACGAACCTGGGCTTCGTGCAGCCAGAGGTGAAAAACCAGTAGTTTTTCCTATCCCGAAAGAAATTGAAGATAAAGACGACTCTGATGATTTTATTACCGGTATGCCGGAACCGGTTGACTATGATGTAAAACCGGAAAAAGCCGCTGAAGTTGAAGAAGATTTTTCAGATATTATGGGAACAGGCCAGAAGACAGTTTCTGCTCCGAAAGCAGAGTCTGCTGCCGAAGAAAGTTTTTCTGTTCCTGATTTAAGTTCTCTTGCGGATCTAGGTGCGTTCGCAGGTTCTGACGGTGACGACGGTGCCGCTGAACCAGACCTTTCCATGTTTGATGAGCCAATCGAAGAATCTGAGCCGGAGCCGGAACCAGAGCCGGAAGAGCCTGAAGTTTCCGACATGAGCCTGGAAGACCTTCTTGGCGGAACCGGTTTTGACGGAAGTGAGGGTACTGAAGAAGAAAAGCCAGAGGAAGAGCTGGAAGAAAACCTTGAAGAAAATCTGGATGTTTCGGATGACACTTCAGATGCTGAAGAACTTTCTGTTGACGAAATAATTAAGAATGCAATCAAGGCAGGAGGCGGAAATCCTTTCGGCGCAGACGACCTTTCCGAACCTGAAGCTCTTGAATCCGAGCCCCTTGAAGAACAAATAGAAGAACCTGTTGCAGTACAGATTCCTGAGCAGCCTGTTGAAGAGATTCCTGCAGAACCAGAGCCTGCAGAAGAGCCTTTGGAAAAGGTTTCTGAATTTGAAGAGTTCGGAGACATTCCTGTTGATATTATGGAAGAAACTCCTGTTCCGGCAAAGAAAGTTTCTTCAGCGCCCGCACCTGTCTCTGACTCAAAAATATTCGACATAGATTCAATTGTTCTTACGGAAACAGACAAGACTCCGCCTGCAACGGATGAAACTTCACCGGAGCCGGATGAGCCTGAGACTGCTGACGCCTTTGATTCCGGAGAGAGTACATTCTCTAGTGATGATTTTGACGGCATAGAAATAGAAGATTTTTTTTCAGATGACAATAAAGCTGATGATAAGCCTGCTGAGGATTTCGGACTGCCTTTGGAAGAAGAAAGTTCAGCTGATGAACCGGCTCCGGAAGCAGAAACTTTTGATGCAGGCAGTTTTAATATAGATGATTTTGATCTTGATGCGCCGGAGACAGAAATTTCTGGCGGTGAAAATCTTGATGAGCCTGTACTTTCTGAACAAGAGCCTTTTGATGCATATGAAACAAAAAAATCTCCTGAAGCTGAAGAAACTGACCTTGAATTTGAAACAAATGAACCTTCAATAGATATGGGACTTGATCTTCCAGAAGAAATGACGGAAGTTTCTCCTGAAGCTGCTGAGCATGCAGATGAAAGTGCTCCTGCATCGGCCGGAGATGACGGCGATTTTTCTCTCGATGAAAATCCTTTCGGTGACATTTCTACAGAAGATTTTTCTTTGCCTGAAGAAAATGGAGATGCTCCTGCGGCAGAAGAGGACAGTTTCGGCGATGTTCCTGGAGGACTTTTTGACGCCGCTGACATGGAACTGCCGGACATGGACGGAGATTCTTCATTTGACATGCCTTCTTCTGAGGAAGGTGCTGAAAATGCTGAAGGCGGCTCCGGAGAAGCCGGTGAAGAGCCTGCATTTGATGATGCTGCGGCAATTGATTCCCTTACACAGGAAGGCGGAAACGAGTCTGACAACGCTGATTTCGGTGACGTTGACCTTAATATGGACGAATCCCTGGACAGTTTCGGTGACATGGACTTCAACATGGATGATTCACCTGCAGAAACAGGTTCTGATGAATCTTCACTTGACTCTTCTGATGCTTCTGATTCTGCCGTTCCTGACAGCCTTGGTCTTGGAGACGACTTCCCTGATTCATTTGATTTGAATGACGGAGATTCTTCTGAAAGTGAGGGAGCCGCATTTGAAGATTCTGTGCCTCCGGAGAAATTTGACCTTTCTGCAATGGAAGGCCTTGATTTCGGCATTCCTGACACAGACAGCCAGATAAACGGAAGCGGCGGCTTTGAGCTTGGTTCTTCTGATGATTTTGGAATGGATGCCGGTGATTTTGAAATTCCAGGATTTTCTGACGTTGATGAAGTTGCTGTAAGCAAGAACGGAAAGATAAAGGTACCGACTGCAGAAAAACAGGAAGAGGAAGTTTCAGAAGGTGAGGAGCTTCCGCCTAATACACTTTCTGATGCCCAGTATGAAAAATTCCTCAAGAACTTGTCTGCTTATCCTCTGAACGTGCGTACAGCTGTTGAGGAGCTCATCGTTAAGAATGAATTTACTGATGAAGCTGAATTTGAAATCATTACAAAGGTTCTAAAAAAAGTTTCTGCACGTCAGCTTGCTTCTGAACTGGAAAAAATGCTCAATATTTCAATTCCAGTTCCTAGGGATTTTGAGCGCCGCACAGCAGAGGAATATGAAGCTTACAAGCAGTCGTTCCAGTATCAGCTCAAGAATAAAATCATTCCGGGAGCAGTATTTTCGATCGCAGCTGTAATCATATTCTTCTTCCTGTTTGAATTCTCAAAGAACTTTATTTATAAACCTGCAAGGGCTTCTATCCTTTACAAGCAGGGCTATACTCTTCTTGAGAACGAAGATTTCCCTCAGTCGGAGACAAAATTCAACGAAGCCGTTAAGTATGACCTTCAGAAGAAATGGTTCTTCAAATATGCCCGCGGTTACAAGGACCACAAGCAGTACATCCGCGCGGAACAGATGTTCAGGAACATACTCTACTGCTTCAAGCATGACCTTAAGGCCGGCCTGGAATATGCTTCTATGGAGCTTGAGGACCTTGCGAACTACGAGAGGGCAGAGCAGATTCTTCTTCGCGAAGTCCTTGATTATCATGTAAACGACATGTCAGGAATGCTTCTGCTGGGAGACAACTATCTTGAATGGGCTGCAGAAAAGGATCCGTCAAAATTTGATTCTGCCCGAAAGTGCTATTCAGAGCTTATCCAGCTTTACGGCGGCAACCAGAAGAACATGGATCTCTTCTCATCAAGAATGATGCGCTACTTTATCCGCACGGACAACCTGCTTGAAGTACTTACTTTGAAAGCACGCTTCTTCCCGCGGGCAAGATCAATCAGCGGCGAAGACTGGACTGATTTGAGCGGATACCTTCTTGAAAAACTCTATGGTCCTCTTCCGCCTTCTGAGGAATACCTCAGGGCAAAGATTGAGGATATAAAAGAAATGCTTGTCCGGGCTGTAAAGATGAATCCTGAAAGTCCGGTGGCTAAATATAATATTTCAAAATATTATATCCAGATGAACAACAGCATGAATGCAAAGTCTACGTTGAGCAGCGCGATCTCTGCATTTGAGCGTAAAAATACCCTTAAGAAAAAGGATATGTACCGCTTCATTGATTCTTACCGTCTTTTAGGTGAGGAATATGTTAAGGACAGGGAATACATAAAAGCTATGGAATCATTTACAGACGGAATTTCCCTGTTTGTCCGTGAAAATATCGGAAGCGGTCTTCCTGGCGTTTCTGACGTAGGTAAGCTTTATTCTGATTACGGCGATATAGAATATTTCGTTTCCGGCGATATGGACGGAGCATTACAGAGCTACCAGGATGCGGTTTCAAATGACTACGATATTGGCGAAATCCGTTACAAGATCGGTTACATCCAGTACGGCAAGCAGAATTATGCCGAGGCCGTGGGTTCTTTCATGAAGGCCGGCGAAGATTATGCAGATGATAACAGCCTCCTTCTTGCTATGGGAAATGCCCTTTCAATGAGAAATGACAACTATGCGGCCCAGAGCTATTACCAGCGTCTGCTTGATCAGCTTAATGCAGAGAAGAATGAAAAAGGAGTGCTTTTCCCTCAGGTTCGTAAGGATGAGGCTGAGATTGTTGAGAATTTCCTTAAGACTACAAACAATCTTGGAGTTACTCTTTACCGTCTTGCACGGCGCACTGGTAATTCAAAGCAGAATGCACAGGCTATCGTTAATCTTCAGGATTCTTTGAGGGCCTGGGATTCCATGACGCGAAACCAGCAGAGTATGGTTCGCCTTGGAGGAAGCAACCTTGCAGAACAGAACATACGTTATACTACTCATCCAATGGCAGGCTATGAGCCGGCAATATATACGGATATTCCAAAAACTCTGACTGTTGAAGAGGTGCCTATAAAATGAAATCAACGGAGTTAAAAGTCGGTATTGTATTGAAGCAGTACCGGAGTGTAATCTTCAAGGAAGTTTTCAGAAAGTCAATTCATCTTTGCAGTGCATTTATTCCTCTCTTCCTTTCATTTTATTACTGGCCGGTAATCACTCTGCTTTGTCTTGCCCTTGCCGGTTACTGCCTTTCTGAATTTGCCCGTCTTAAGGGCATAGAAGTTCCTGTAGTTTCAACGATAACAACTGTTGCCGCACGAAAGCGGGATGAAAACAAATTCGTTCTTGGACCTGTAACTCTTGTAATAGGAATAATTTTTTCGGCTCTTCTTTGGGAACCGGAGGCAAGCCGCATAGGAATTTACGCTCTGGCATTTGGTGACGGCTGTGCAAGTCTTGTTGGAAAAATCTGGGGAAGGGTACATATTCCTTATACAAAGGGCAAAACTGTTGCAGGAAGCCTTTCATGTTTCTTTGCAGTTTTCGCCTCTTCATTTGCGGTAACTCACAATGCTTCTCTTGCGTTTCTTCTTGGAATAATAGCAACTTTTGTAGAAGTCATCCCGATGACAGATTTTGACAATATCGTAATTCCTGTACTTATCGGCGGCGTGGCACAGTATTTCCTGTAATTCTTTATGTCCAGAGATACTGGCTGTGAAGTTTTTTCAGGAAGAAGTAAGTTCCTGCGAAAATGAAAACTGTTCCGATACCCAGCATAAGGAAACAGTAAGTTTTTATGATTACTATGTATCCAATCAGCATCAATGCAAATCCAAATGGAAATGAAAATTTATTCTTGTCCTGAGCATTTTTTATGCACAGCGAGCCAATTGCGGAAATCAATACAAGGTATACGAAAATGTTGTACAGTTTTGCAAGTCCCGGAAGAATGAATCCTTCCGGCAGAATGAATGAATTGTTCAGAGGCAGAAAATAGGCTGTTCCAAGCGAGAAGGCCAGAAGAATGACAATATTCTGCTCAACGTACTGCCGTGATTCAAAAGAGCTGTAAATGATGGCGAACAGAAGGCTTAAAGGACACAGGAGCCGGGAAAAAACT
>JAFPCT010000229.1 GCA_017390125.1 Treponema sp. | reverse complement strand
TATTTATACAAAAATAATTTTTTTTTGTCAATATAAAATTACAGAAATGACTTTGCAGATGATGAACACGGCTAGGAAAACCTTTTAAGTACCAGCGTGACACCTAAAAGCGAAGACGCCACGGAAATCATAATGCCTGCAAGAAATGCAATCCGCACGAAAGTAAAGTCAAAATAAGACCTTAAAGTTTCAACAACTTCCTCAACATGAACCTTGTCACCAAGGGATTCCATCATGTTTACGACTACCGTATTCTTGTTCTTTGCGTTCTCAACAGCTTTTTTAATCCAGCCGTCGCTTTCTCCGCCTACAAAAACAAGCATGTCGCAGCTTGAAATTTAAATCTATATTTTCTCTACTACGATGCAAGGCACTGTTCCAGTCTGGAAATGATTTTTTCTTTGTCGTAGTTTTTTCCGATGAATACAATCTGATTGATGCGGTCACCGTATACCGGGTCCCAGGTTTTTCTAAGCTCCTCGTCCCCTTCAAGACATTCTTTCTTTGTCTTTTCGTCCAGAGCAGCAACCCAATATGCAACAGCCATTACAGAACTGTTCCGTCCTGCCTGCTCAAAGAGAAGGACATCCTGGGGGCGGTCCTTGAACCAGATGTAGCCCTTTGCACGGATAAGTTCCTTAGGAAAATCCTCGCTGATAAAGCTCATGAACTTTTCCTGATCGAAAGGCTTCTTGTATTCGTATGAAAAGCTTGAGATTCCGTATTCGTCTGTAAATCCGCGGTTCGTGTCGTTCAGGGAATTGATTGCCTTCTGGATTGCAGAAGATGAATCTACCATTTCATAGTTGAACTTCTGGGTTGAAGTGATAAGGTCAATGTCAACTTTTCCCTGGATTGTCTTTATGATTTCTGCCTTTGGCTGGAAATCGCGGATGATCATGATTACCTGCTCAATCTGCCCTTCGATAAGCAGGTCAAGCTTGTTCAGGACGATGGTGTTGCAGAATTCAATCTGGTCAACGATGAGGGTTGTAACGTCATTTGAAGAAAGATTGTTCGCATCCTTCTCATCGTAATTCTGAAGGTCTGTCATGAACTCGCGGTAAATGCGGTCTGCATCAACAACAGTAACGATATTGGAAAGGTAAACGTTTGTATCCGGATTGTCATCTTCAAATGCAAGGAACGAGGCGGCAATGGCACCAGGGTCACTGATTCCGGAGGCTTCCACAAATACAGTTTCGATGGAATCGTTGTCAGAAATCTGCTCAACCTGCCTGATGAATTCTTCCCTCAAAGTACAGCAGATACATCCGTTCTGCATTTCATACATTTCGCTCTGGGCAACAGCAGAGCCGTTTTTCCTGATGATTGCGGCATCAATGTTGATGCTGCCCATGTCATTTACAATAAGAGCAACCCTGCGCTTTTCCTGGCGCAGAATCTCGTTCAAAAGTGTAGTCTTTCCCGAGCCCAGATAGCCCGTAATAAGAGTAACCGGTTTTTTCATATTTAGTTCCTGTAGTGTGAGAGTGAAATTGTCTCCGTTGCCAAAAAAACGGCAGCGGGACGCAGGGAAAAAAGAATTAAGGGGGCACCTGCGAACGTAGCGGTGCTACAGGAACTAATCGTTCAGACGTATTTTTTGTGAAATCAGCGTGCTTGGATTGAGAACTGATTCTGGAAATGCATTAATTTTTTTTGAGTCACATTTTTTGAAAAAGCTTGAAACCACAACGACCGCAAGGGCTACGCCCAGAAGCTTCAGATTCTGCTCTGCAACCTGAATTACATAGCAGACAGGACAGTCTTCGCCGGAACATTCATGACGGGCTTCATGAGCAATGTAGAAAAGGGAATATATAGTAAAAACAAGAAACAAAACGGAAAGAACCGTTCTGCAGCGGCTTAATTTTTCGTTCTGCATTTCGGGCAAATTCCGTTAAGGGAAGAAATGGACAGGTTTATCTGAAGCCCCAGATCTTCTGAAATCGATTTTAAATATTCTGCCGTCTTGTCATCTGCAAGATGAATGACAGAACCGCACTTACAGCACTGAAAATGAATATGCTCCGCGCAATGGTTTTCCTCTTCGGCAGTCTGATATACAAACCCCTCCGAAATCATGGACTTGCGTTTTACCAGCATGCCGCTTTCAGTCATCTTATCAAGGTTGCGGTAAACAGTCGTCTTATTAACATGCACACCGTTCTGTTCAAGGAACAAAGAAAGCTCGCCGGCAGTAAAGCCCTGCTCCATCTTTGACTTTATGAACTGAGAAATCAAATCCGTTGTCTTGGTGTGATACGACTTTTGCAACATAGTTGCATTTTTATACCTTAATTAAACGTAACTGTCAAGCAGGTTTCGAATAAAAAACAGCGGCAGTTTTAAACTTCACTTTAGTTCCAAGCGGAGTCGCCGGAATCCAGCATGAGGAGTTTTCCGGCTCATTCCAGTTGAATTCTTTGGACGAAATCCTCCCCGCAGAAACCAGGTAAGGATTGTGGCTGAAGTATAAAAAGTCACAGAACACTCCCCAAAACAACTTTATTTTACCTCATTCACAAGTTCTGTTCCCGCAGAAAAACTCTTGACGTTCTCAAGTGTCGTATCAGCAAGATTTTTCAGGGCATTCGTAGTAAGGAAAGCCTGGTGTCCTGTAATGATTACGTTTGGGAACGTAAGGAGCCGGGCAAGGACGTCATCGGTCATGATGTCGGTTGACCAGTCGCTGAAGAAGTACTTGCTTTCCTCCTCGTAAACGTCCATTCCGATTC
>JAFPCT010000228.1 GCA_017390125.1 Treponema sp. | reverse complement strand
ATTTCCATAGTCCAAAATATAATTTGAAGAATCTGGCTTCAATGAACCAGCCTTATAATCTGATGCAATGGCTTCTGCATTGATCAAGCTTGCATGAACTGTTGTGTCGATTGCAGCAGAGAAATCTGATGCCTTAATATTGGAAACATCTGTTCCTGATTTAATCAAATAATAGTAAACGTTTGCTACAGCGGTAGAAGCCCAGTTTACACGACATTCATTATTTTCTCCTGCCTCTACATTTACTACGCCGCGGATAACGGCTCCGTCAATGTTTGATTTAACTGTTACAACGCGATTTTTACCAGCTTTAATTCCACTGATTGTGGCAGAACCAGAACCGTTTGAAAGGCTTACGTTTGTTGCCGTAAGATCTTCCATTCCATAACCGCTTACAGTTACTTTTGCGCTTGTGATGGTTGAAACATCCAAGGCACGAGAATCTGAGTCGCTTACGATTTTGATAGAACCATACTGAACGTTACTCTGATTGTTTTGAATTTCATTCAGCAAGAGCAATGATGATTTTTCAGACAGCTCATTCGAACAGCCTAAAAAGCCCAATACTGCCGCAGCAGCCATAAGTGACAGAACTCTCTGCCTAACACTTTTTAACATAAATTCCTCCAAAGATTGGAAAAGAACGAGATGACCCCATTGGAGCAAAATTAATAAGAAATGTACAAACTTTTTTCAATCTTCAACTACTATGATACGGCTGTTTTTTAAATAAAGCAAATTTTTTTTATTTTTTATAGTTTTTCCATGGCAATTTCCCATGCGGCATTCAACTCGTCAAGTTTTGCACTGACCGCATCGATTTTGCCCTGAACTTCCTTTGCCTTGGCGCCGTTTGAATAGACTTCCGGCTGCCCCATCTTTGCTTCCAGAGCAGACTTTTCTTCCTCGGCTTTTGCGATTTCCTCTTCAATGCGGGCAACTTCTTTTTCAGCCTTGCGTTTTTCGGCCTCCTGTTTTTTCTGCTCTTCCCAGCTTAATTTGCCGGCAGATTTTTCAACAGCAGGCTCTGCATTTTTTACACTGTTCTGAGAACTTCGGGAATTTGAGTTCTTACTGGTTTCAGGAGCAGCAACCAGTCCTGCTTCTTCGGCCGCAATGCGTTCCATATAATACTTGTAGTCTCCCGGAAATTCCCGGTGACAGCCGTTGTTAAGCTCAAGAACCTTTGTAGCAAGACCTTCAATGAATCCGCGGTCATGGCTTACAAAAATAACAGTTCCGCCAAAATCCTTCAGCGCACCCATAAGAACATCTTTTGAATGCATGTCCAGGTGGTTGGTAGGTTCATCAAGAATCAGAAGATTGTTCGGGCTCAGCAGCAGCTGGAGCAGAGCAATACGGCTTTTTTCACCGCCGGAAAGCACGTCCAGAGGCTTGAACACGTCATCACCGCGGAAAAGGAAAGAGCCCAGCATATCGCGGACTTTAGGAATAAGCTCTGTAGGTGCATGACTTTCAACATATTCAAGAATGGATTCAGAACCTTTTATAGTTTCCGCATTATCCTGACTGAAATAGCCAACCTTTACACCGCTTCCAAGAATTATTTCGCCGCCGGTACACTGGTCAACGCCGGCAAGCATTCTGAGAAGCGTTGATTTTCCGGCTCCGTTACGACCGGCAACAACCAGCAGCTCACCGTTTTCTACAGTGAGGTCAAGATTTTCAATTACATTGTATTTTCCGTCATAAGATTTTGTAAGGGAACGGGTTCTTATTACAAGGTTTCCAGCATGAGGAGCCGGCGGAAATTTAAAATGAATTTTCTTAAGGCTCTCAGGAATTTCAATCTTCTTCGCAAGAATCTTATCAAGCTGCTTCTGCCGTTCCTGAGCCTGAGCCGCTTTTGTTGCCTGCACGCCGAACCGCCGGATAAAATCCTCAAGTTTGGCAATTTCGTCCTGCTGCTTTTCGTATTCAGCGATCAAAGTCTTAAGCTCAACTTCCCGCACCTGCTCATAATGAGAAAAGTTTCCCTTGTAGCGCTTAAGGTCGCCGCCGAACAGCTCATAAACTTCATTTACAGTAACGTCGAGAAAATAGCGGTCATGACTTACAAGCAGGAACGCTCCCTTGTAATTCTGCAGGAAAGATTCAAGCCAGGTTCGCGCCTCAATGTCCAGATAGTTGGTAGGCTCGTCCAAAAGAAGAATGTCCGGATTCTGCATGAGGGCTTTTGCAAGTGCAATACGCATCTGCCATCCGCCGGAAAATTCTTCAGTCTGACGCGACAAGTCATCATGAGAAAAGCCAAGACCAAGGAGAACGCTTTCAGCAGCACCTTCACGTCGATGCCATCCGCTTTCTTCAAGACGAGAAATAAGCTCGCTCTGACGCATTAAAAGCTGATCAGTATTTCCCTCGCCTTTTTCAAGCTGTTCACCCAGGGAATCTATTTCGTTCTGAATGTCATAGCCGAATTGAAAGGCCCGGTCAGCCTCTTCGCGCAGGGAACAACCGTGATGAGTGAGCCCGCTCTGAGGAAGATATGCAATTCGGGCATCTTTCTGGGCAACACGACTTCCGCTGTCAGGATGAACAAGCCCCGCCATTACCTTTATAAGCGTTGATTTTCCGGCACCATTAGCACCAGTAAGAGCAGCTTTTGTTCCCGTCATAAGATTTACAGAAACATTTTTAAGAATGTCACGGGCAGCAAATGCAAGTGAAACCTGAGAAAACTGAACGAATGCCATTTTTTATTCCTGATTTATTTTTGAAAAGAACATTACCAGCGGAGAAATACCACGTTCCGAAATCGTACTGTTGTTTATGTCCGAGCCGTTGGCATCTTCAAGACGAAGTCCGTTTTCTTCGATTTTGTAAAGGAAATTAACTTCCTCAGTCTGACCGTTGAAATGGAAAGTAAGAACGCCGTCATAAGAAGCCTGAAGAGCCCTTGAAAGGAAGTATTTGCACTCAACAAATCCGTTTCCTTTTGCCCCGGAAGTTATTACACCGGAAGAAACAAGCAGGCGGTTGTTCGTCCAACTGAAACTGTGGTCTTCCGCAAATGAAAGGGCACCATAGCTTCCGCTCTTGAATTCAGGACCGTACATGTAAATCTGCTCAAATTCGTTTTCGCGACGTTCCTTTTCAGAAGCAACAATCTCATCAAGATTACCGTCAATCGTAACAAGATTGAAATCCTTCGGTTTTCCGCTTTCATCCGTATAACGAACGACAATATAACCGCCGTAACGTACAGTTATAATCATAGGAATGTCTTTAAGCTGATAGATGTTAGTACCAGTTTCCTCAGCGCCAGCGTAATCCCAGGTACGGTCAACTTTAGGCATTCGGAAAGAAAGCTTCTGAGTTTCCTCATCAAGATGAAGATTATAAGAAGGAACAAGAGACTCAACGTCAATTCGTCCGCTGTCAATCATAGCCTTATAGGAATCCGGATACCATGTAAGCAAAAGCTTCGCTTCAAAGTCTGCGTTAGGATTCTCAACCTCTTCCTGGACATCGCCGCCAATACGGTTTCCGTCTATGTCAGTTTCAAAGGGGCGAAGGTTATAGCTGAAGCAGCATCCCACAGTTCCATCAGTAGTAATAACCCGGAACCATTCACCTTCAAGAGGCTTTCCACCGGTCATCGGCGGCTGGCCCTTTACGGGGTACAAAATCTTTACAATTTCATTCTTGCGCAGACGATAAACCTGTTTTGCAGTATTTACCGCTTCGGCACGCATAGGAAGTCCGTCCATCGCAACAGAAGCATAATGATGGGCAAAATCAGCATACTTGGCCTGAAGCTTGCGCGCCTTGCTTTTTGAAACCGGCTCTGTAAGCTGCCACAAAGGAACCTCAAGCTTGCCGGATTCAGTGCCGATTACATACACATGAGAAATATTTGAGCGGATATAAACAGGAACAATATCACCGTCCTGCAATTTATTTTCCGGAAGATTCCAAAGCAACACGCTGTAGCCCATAATTTTTGAACATGAAGAAAAAGCCGTCAGCGACAAAAATAATAGTGAAGAAAAAATAACTTTTCGCATGCATCCAATTTAGCAAAAAATCAGCTTCCTTTCTACCGCCTGCAACAATCTATCCGCCCCCAAATAAGATAAACCAATGCTCTCGCATTGGTTTTTAACGCTTATTTTTTCTGGGCCATTTCGATTGCGCCGGTGTCTAT
>JAFPCT010000227.1 GCA_017390125.1 Treponema sp. | reverse complement strand
CCGTACACGAAACGATACCTTAAAACTTTGGACAATCACTTCAACACCATCGGACTCTGCGGAATGAACGAATGCTGCCTGAATTTTCTGGGAACAAGCATTTCAGAGCCGAAAGGCAAGAAATTCGCAGAAAAAGTCCTTGACTACATGAGGACCAGGCTCCAGAACTACCAGGAAGAGACAGGGGAACTTTTCAACCTTGAGGCAACCCCTGCAGAAAGCACTTCTTACAGACTTGCAAAGCACGACAGGGAACAGTTCCCGGACATCATAACTTCCGGATCAGAAGAGCCGTATTACACGAACTCAAGCCAGCTTCCGATTGACTACACCACGGACATATTCGAAGCCCTTGATCATCAGGAAAGCCTCCAGACCAGATATACAGGCGGAACAGTTTTCCACACCTACATAGGCGAGCAGATAAAGGACTGGAAGGCAACACGGGACCTCATACGCTCAGTTTTCACAAACTACAGGATTCCCTACCTTACCATTTCCCCGACCTACTCAATCTGCCCTGTCCACGGATATATTCCTGGAGAACATTTTGAATGTCCTAAATGCAAGACCGAGCGACAGGCCGCACTTCGCGCAAAACTTGCAGAACTTGAAAAAGAAAAAGAAGAACTTTTAAAAAGTTCCAGTTGAATTCATTGACACTATTTGAACCGGACACTAAATTCAAGGCATAGGGTATTACTTAAAAGTAAGGGGGAAAATATGGGCAGAACGTTGCAGGAAATCGAAGACGAGATAGCTCGTACACAGGCTGAGCTTGCATCCGTGCAGGGTACAGAAACCGAAGTTTACGCCAGAATCGTAGGCTATTACCGTGCAGTACGAAACTGGAACCGGGGAAAAAGGGACGAATTCAACCACCGCAAGCTTTTCGACATTGAAAACACAGAGACAACCTCTTACACCCTTACAACACAGAATCAGGGCTGTACATACGAAGTGACTGAAAAAAAGCAGGAACAGGCAGAAACTATCCCGGGCATTCAGAACGAAACGCCCGTACAGGAAATTCCGCAGGAAGGCTACTATGAGCTTTTCACACGGAAAACCTGTCCGAACTGCCCTCCTGTAAAGGAATTCATGAACGAAGTTTCCCTTTCAGGAAAAAACATAGACGTTGACACAGAGGAAGGTCTTTCAGAAGCTGCAGAAAAAGGCGTCTTTGCGTCTCCGACTGTAATCATTTACGATTCAAACGGAAACGAAAAAGCCCGGGCTCACAGCGTTGAGGAACTTTCTGTAATCTTTGAAAAAGTTGCAGTCGGAGCATAATTATATGCCCTTCGACATGAATGCACCGGCAGGAATCCTGATAAAAACGACCCTCGTTGACTATCCGGGAACCCTTGCCTGTGCATTTTTTTTCTACGGATGCAACCTCAGGTGCCCCTACTGCTACAACGCGGCTCTGGTTCACGGAACAGTCCCATCGGAAGCCGTTTCACTGAACAGCCTTTTTGCTCATCTTGAAAAAAGACAGGGCGTGCTAAAAGGCCTTGTGCTTTCCGGAGGAGAAGCACTTCTGTTTCCGGAGCTTCCGCTTGTAATCAGAAAAGCAAAATCCCTGGGCTACAAGATAAAACTGGACACGAACGGCATGCTGCCGGAAAAACTGGCTTCCCTGCTTGAGGACAGGTCAGTTTCCCCGGATTTCATTGCCCTTGACGTTAAAACCTCTCCAGAAAAATATTTCATGCTGGCAGGAAAGCCGCTGCAGGAACCGGAAAAAGATGCTTTCAGCCGTAACATTATCAAAACCATAGAGATCATCTCTGAACTTCCGTCGGAGCAGAGAGAATTCAGGACGGTTCTCGTTCCCCCGCTGGTACAGGAAGAAGACATAACCAGAATCGCCTCCCTTCTCCCGAAAGACGCGTCCTGGAATTTTGCCCGTTTTTTAAATCAGAACTGCCAGTCCAGTGAATACGAAGAGCTGATTCCCTGCACGGAACCTCAGATGCAGAATCTGGTTTCCCTTGCAAAAAAAACAGTGCCTCTGGCAGACCTGCGGTAGATAAAAAAGATGCAAAAAAAATCCAAATTACAGTTTTGCTTATTGACACAAAAAAATCATTCTGATATAGTTTCAAACATCTCATGGCGATGTAGCTCAGCTGGTAGAGCACCCGGCTCATATCCGGTAGGTCATAGGTTCAAGCCCCATCATCGCTATAAAAGACCTGATTTTTCAGGTCTTTTCTTTTTTTAAACCTCCTCCCGCTCTTTACTTCAATACAAAAAACAATTATCATCTTCTTATTATGGAAACATTTAAAGCACCGTTTAAAGGCCGTTCGCTCCTCAACTGGATAGACTGGACGCCAGAAGAAATAGAAACATTCCTGAACCTTGCCATTCAGGTAAAAGAAGAGGCTCACCGCGGAGAAATTCACCAGCGTTTTCTTGGAAAAACAATCGCGCTGATTTTTGAGAAAAGATCCACAAGAACCCGCTCATCTTTTGAAACTGCTTTCGGAGAAGAAGGCGGTCATCCTGTATTCATGTCCACTGACGACATTCAGCTTGGCGGAAAGGAATCCGTAAAGGATACAGCCCGGGTTCTTGGCCGCATGTTCAGCGCAATTGAATTCCGCGGATTCAAACAGAGTCATGTGGAGGAGCTCGCTCAGTATTCCGGCATTCCTGTAATCAACGGACTTACAGACGAATTCCACCCTACACAGGCGCTGGCCGACATAATGACCCTGAAGGAATCATTCGGAACCCTCAAGGGCTTGAGCTGGGCGTTCTGCGGAGACGGAAGAAATAACGTTGCCCGCTCAATGATGCTCATTTCAGCAAAGATGGGAATCAATTTCTCAATCTACAGTCCTAAAGAATTGTTCCCGGACGAAGAAATAAAGGCAATTTGTAAGCCTTTCGCAGAAAAATCAGGTGCAAAAATTCAAATCAGTGATACAATGGATGTTGTAGAAGGAGCTGACGCACTTTATACCGACGTATGGGTTTCAATGGGTGAGGAAGCCCTCAAGGAACAGAGGACAAAGCTGCTTTCTCCTTACCAGGTCAATTCCAAACTTATGGAAGCAACCGGAAAGAAAAATACAATATTTCTTCACTGTCTGCCGGCCGTGAAAGGTCAGGAAGTTACTGAAGAAGTATTTGAAGGCTCAGCAAGCCGCGTCTGGGACGAAGCTGAGAACAGAAAACATACAATCAAAGCTATTATGCTGGGATTAATCTAGCATAAGGCGCAGATGATCACAGGAGAAAAAAATGAAAAAAATCATTCTTGCTTTATTGATTGCAGTTACAGCAGTATTTTCAATTTCTGCAAAGTCTGTTGCGTACAATGAGACAAGCGAAGACAACTGGTCCAGCATTTCATACACGAATGTGCCGATTCTCAAGATTCTTGACTCTCGGGAAGCCTATGTAGTCATCTACCAGAAAAATAAAATCGGTGTCGGACAGACTGTAATTCCTAAAAAATGGACTAAGGGCGATCCTGAGAATCCAAGAAAACTCAAGATCAGAAACCTTGGAACTGGAAAATTAAAGCCTTTCCTTACAGTCGTCAAGAAAGACGGAGAGTTCCATCACGTTATCCTTACAGTTCCGGCAAACCGACAGAACAGCGCATGGGGCGTAATAAGCTACAAAAACACAGTTCCGGACACAGACAAAGAAACTTTGGAAGAACTGGAACTCTAAGAGAAATAATTTTATAAATGATCAGGCTGTTTCAAAAAGAGGCAGCCTGTTTTTTTCAAAAACAGGAATAAAAATGAACCACATCTCAACAGAACAGATTGAAAGCTTCAAAAGATTCATAAGCTCCCATGAGTTTTTTTATATTGCAGGACACAAGGAACCGGACGGAGACTGTGTTGCCTCCTCCCTCGGTCTCAGCGCAATACTTTCGGCCATGAACAAGGAGCACAAGCTTCTTAACGCAGGACCTTTCAAGAGAATCGAACTGAAAAAATACGCGGATCTGTTTTCAAATGAGGCGGATTTTCTGCTCGAGCAGGAACGAAAAAAAACAGGTCTCATCATCTGTGACTGCTCAGAAATCAAACGTCTGGGAGAAATAGACGGGGACCTTTCAGAGCTTGATACTTTCGTAATAGACCATCACAAAACATCTGATGCAGAAGATCCTGCAAACGCAATAATTGACTCAACATGTCCTGCAGCCAGCCTTCTTGTACAGGAACTGTATGAAAAAATCGCCGGCCCGGTTCCAAAAGAAACTGCAGAAATTCTGTTCTTCGGAACCATGACAGACACAGGCTTCTTCCGCTTCCTTTCTGACAGGGACTCAGACGTTCTTGTGAACATCTCAAGGCTCATCGAGGCCGGTGCAAATCCAAGAAGCACATACGACTATATAACCAGCGGAAAGGCATATTCAACCCGCAAGCTTCTGGGAGTGATGCTCGACCATGCAGAACAGTATCTTGACGGAAGGCTCATCGTAACATACGAAACCCTGAACGACACAAGAAAATGGGGACAGGAAGGAAGAGATTCCGACGCGCTCTACTCTGCCCTGCTCAGCGTAGAAAATGCAGAGGCTGTGGCTTTCCTGCGCCAGGACACAGAATCAACCTGCACCGGTGGACTCCGATCAAAGGACAAGGTTGACGTAAGCGCAGTAGCAACGAAATTCGGAGGCGGAGGACACAAAAATGCTTCCGGATTCAGCACTGACGGAAAACTTGAGACTCTCATTCCTGCAATAATAAAAGAATTTTCAAAAATAATGTAACTTTTTTATAAAACTTGGCATGCTTCTTGCTATGTATTAAGTATATATAAAAAGGAGTATATCAGAATTTATGAAAGTTCACGAAAACCTAAACAAAATTGCCGAGCAGGTAAATGCCGGAAAACTGGCGCCACAGGAAGGTCTTGACCGCATCCTCGAAGACATGCTGAATTATCCCTGGTTCTACGGGATACAGAATCTGGACGAGGAGCTGCGGAGCGACCTTGTGCTCAGGCTTCTTGAGCGAGGCCCCGGCTTTTTCAGCAGGTACAAAAGCGATTCCGGCCAGTTCGTCACTTATTTCAGCACGCTTGTAAGGTATCAGGTCCGGGATGCAATGCGCTGCAGGCACCTGAAAGAAATAAACGAAAAAAATGTCTCGGAGCTGTCCCGCATCGAGTACGAAAATTCCCTCAGCAAATACAACAGCCAGGAATACAGCTACAGGCTGTCAAACTTCAAGCCATATTTTCCCGGTCGGCAGGACAAGGCTCCTTTTCGGCCAAAACACGTCATTCTGCAGGAAGAGAGAACAGAACAGAAAAAAACAGCCGCAGAAAATGCCGGACAGTACACAAAAGCCCGGGAAATTTTCCCTGCAACGAAAAAGAACATCCTGAACATAAACGGAAAATACTGCAAGAAAAATCTCTTTGAAAAGACAACCCTTGTCCTTGCTTTAAAATCCTGCTATTACCTTACCGACGACCACATAGAAGGGGTAAGCACGCTATGCGGCATTCCGAAAGAAAAACTCATCGAAATCGTAGAAGAGCTCAAGGAGTCCGTTTCAAAACGCGAGGAAAAAATCATGCGCGCCCAGAAAGCCCGGGACCGTTCATTCCAGCTGCGGCTGAAAATCGAAGAGGAACTGGAAGACCTTCCTGAAAACGCAAGAAAAGAGGAGCTTCTAAAGAATCTGCAGCTCCACACAAAAAACT
>JAFPCT010000226.1 GCA_017390125.1 Treponema sp. | reverse complement strand
GTAGAAAAATACGCTTTCAGAATAAATGAAATCTATGCCTCTCTGTCAATTTCAGTTCAGATTGATGAGGTGCAGGGATCCCTTGAGCAGACTTCAATGGTATACAGAATTACCGGATGGATTCCTGCTTCTGAATGCCGTGATTTCATGAAGGAACTGGACGACCTTACGGAGGGCCGGCTTGCAATACGTGAATATCTTCCTCTGGAAGTGCCTTCAGTTCTTTCCGGAGAAGAGCAGGTTCCTGTAAAATTAAAGCACCGCAGGTTTATTTCAGCCTTTGAGCGCATGATTTTCAGCTACGGTTCTCCTCTTTATGGTTCGATTGATCCGACTCCATTTGTGGCAATCTTCTTTACCCTTCTTTTCGGAATTATGTTCGGTGACTGCGGACAGGGGCTTGTGTTCCTTATTATGGGAATCCTCATGGCCTATAAAGTCATAAAGGTAGGGGACTGGAATAAATTTGCTCCGATTTTCATTGCCATTGGTACAAGCAGTTCCATAATGGGACTTATTACCGGTGAATTCTTTGGAACGGAAGAGATCCTTGTACCTTTCGCTCTTTTTGTCACCGGGCTTTTCGGCGCTCCTAGGGCACCGATTCTTAAAGTCATGCCGTCATCGGATCCTGATTCTGTTTTCGTTATTTTTGGAATTTTCGGCGTTACTATCGCCATCGGTATTGTGATTATAAGCATTGGTATCATTGTTAATATTGCGAACAGATTTATTCAGAAAAAATGGGGAAGCGCTTTGTTCGGAAAACGAGGAATCGCGGGACTTGCGTTCTACTGGTATGCCCTGATATTTGCAGTTCGTCTTGCAGTTTTCCATCATGTTCCAGTTATTGCGGATTGGATTGTAATCGGCATTACGCTTTTCTTTGCGGCTTTTGGTGAGCCTTTTGAGCGTCTTTTGGACGGAGAGCGTCCTGTGATTGAGAACGGTATCGGCGGTGCTGTCATAGGCGGCGTTGTTGAGCTTATAGAAGTTGTTTCAAATTATCTTTCTGGAACAATAAGTTTTGTGCGTGTAGGTGCTTTTGCTCTTGCCCATGCCGTTCTTGGCTTTATAATTGAAATGATGAGCAAAAAGTGCGGTCCTGCAGGGGGTCTTCTGGTTCTCATCGTAGGAAATGGAATTGTTGTTGTTCTTGAAGGCATGATTGTTGCCATTCAGGTAATTCGACTTCAATACTATGAATTCTTCAGTAAATTTTTTAATGAAACGGGAAAGGAATTCAAGCCTTTCAAGTTTCATTATAAATGATATAAGAGGTATATTATGAACAAAAAAATTTTTGCTTTGCTTGCTCTGCTTTTGTGTGCCGGGCTGTTTTCTGTTTCGGCTCAGAATGCTGAATCTTCAGAAACTGAGGCAACTGTTGTAGAACAGGAAGTTTCTTCAAACGTTGCAGTATGGAAGTACATTTCTGCTGCTCTTGCCGTAGGTTTTTCTTGTATCTCCGGCGGTATGGCTGTTGCAAAGATTGGTTCGGCTGCAATGGGTGCAATGAGTGAAAACGCAGAGCTTTCAGGAAAGACTCTTCCCTTCGTAGGTCTTGCAGAAGG
>JAFPCT010000030.1 GCA_017390125.1 Treponema sp. | reverse complement strand
TGGCGTTTTAAGAAATCAGAAGTTGAAAAATGGGTTAATGAACGTCTTTCTTCTGGTGTAAAGCAGAAAGTTGAGAATGAAGTTGTTGTAAAAAATATTCTTTCCCCAGACAGAGTTGTGTTCATCACTCAGTCGTCAAAACGGGATGCGCTTGTGGAGCTTGCAGGTATCCTTTCGAAGGCTCCTCAGGTAAAGCATGAGGAAGAGCTGGTTTCTGAAATCCTTAAGCGTGAGGATCTTATGTCTACAGCTGTAGGACGAGGGCTTGCGATTCCACATGTACGTCTTTCATCTGTAACTGATCTGGTTATGGCTGTCGGCGTATGCAAAAAGCCTCTTGAAGGTTTTATCGGCCTTGATGATGTGCCTGTAAATCTTATCTTCATGATTGCGGCTGCATACAACCAGCATTCATATTACCTTAAGACCATTTCTTATTTCTCAGCAAAACTTAAGAATCCTGAGCTTCGGGAGGCTCTTGCAAACTCTGCAGAGCCTCGTGAAGTTTACGATCTCCTTGTAAAATAGAGGCAGGTTCATCAGGCCGGTTCTTTTCTTCAGGTTACGGCAGATCTACCGGAATCCAGTTTTCGGTTTTGCTCTGGTCCTGTGCGATAAGGCCCGGCCTTATGTTTTTTGCTGTAGTCTCATTAAGCAGGAAATCCGTTCCGTTTACGTTGATTTTTGCCCCCTGAAGGTTAAAGTCAACGCCGTAAACAGAATGTGAGTAAACCCTGCTTATGAACAGTTCTGATTTAACCCCGTAATGTTCCATAAGGCAGCACATCAAAAGGCTTCTGCTGTCGCAGTCGTTTCCCTTGCCGCACAAGATGTCTGTTACGTTTGTAAAGTCTGACTTTCTGTCCTTTGTCTCTCGCTTATATTCCATGTTCTGAACCCATGCAAGAAGCAGTTCGTTCAGCACTTCCTCTGAATTTCTTCCCCTCTGTTTTTTTACTAAAGGCTCGAGCGTACTCCTGATGTCCTTTGCGGCATTGTCCAGCCGAGAGTAGCTGTCGCGGAAAATTGCCTTGTAGTATCTTATCCAGGCTTCTTTCCAGTGCTCGTCGTTGGCGTAGAGGCTCAATACTGCAAATTCGCAGTCGATCACAAACTGAGCTGCCTCAGAATCTTCTGAATCGATTGTTGTCCTGACTGTTTTTTCTGCAATGTCAAAGGCAATCTGTTTTTTTTCAGCTCCCGGATATGCGTATGTCGTGATTATTCCGGGGCTGCGGTTCGTGCCTTTTCCTGTTTCCAGGGAGTTCAACGTTGATATCATGAACTGCTCGCAGTTCTGGGCTGCCTTTTCATCTGCGTAGCATAGGAGCACCAGCATGCTGTCTGTCTCTTCAAGAGGAACGGCTATTGCCCATCCTTTTGATCCTGACTTGTTCGTAACGCTTGACTTGAATGTCGTGATCGCGCAGATTTTGCTGTTCCAGTAGAAACTGTCCATATTGTCGTATTGTCCTGAAAGTTTTGTCAGGGTTTCCTTGAGCGCTGTTTTGGATTTGGTATATATTCCGTTTGTATACAGCTTCAGTACCAGTGTCACCGGAAGTTTTGTATGCTGGAACTGGTATGAGGTTCCGTCCGGAGTATAGCCTACAACTTTGTAGCCTTCCGGTATGTCCAGTGAGTATCCGAAGTCATGATCGATTACTTCTTCTGCGTGCAGGAAAAACGGCAGAAGTAAAAGCATAAGAAGTGAAATCAGAAAAGGAGAAGCCTTGCGTTTCATTTTAAAATCCTTGTGAATGAATGTGTTTTTGGTCTATATTATTATCGGATGAAAGAAATACCTGTTTTATATGAAAATGATGAAATTCTGGTCATAAACAAACCTTCCGGTGTTGCCGTTCAGGGCGGGGAAGGTATTGCTCACCCTTTGGACAAGGAGCTGCCTCTGCAGCTTGGATATCCTGTCTTTCTTGTCCACAGGCTTGACCGCGATACGAAAGGACTGATGATCGTGGCTAAGTCTTCGACGGCTGCTGCGAAATGGACTAAAATGATTTCCGGAAAATTGGTCCGTAAGGAATACCGCGCCCTTTGTGCCGGTTCCCTTAAGCCGAAAAAAGGAACGGTTCGGACTGCTGTTCTTCAGCACGGGAATGAAAAGCCTGCTGTAACCCATTACGAAGTGATTGAAGAAAAAACTGTGGAATGCGGAGAGGAGCAGGTTGTGCTTTCCACGGTTCTTCTCCGCCTGGAGACAGGTCGTATGCACCAGATCCGAATCCACCTTGCAAAAAACGGAGCTCCTGTTGCAGGAGATGACCGCCACGGAAATTTCAAGTTGAACAAGCTTTTGAGAAAGTCTCAGGGCATAAAGGAGCTTCAGCTTGAAAGTTTCAGGCTCACTCTTCCTATTGGCGGCAGAGACTGCGTGTTTGAAATATAGTTTACAAATATACTTTACCATAGGTTGAATTTATATGGCTTTTTCCATTGAGAAAAACGCTTAAAATCGTTAAAATATCAACACTTTTTATTTTTATAGAAGACAGAGGAAAATTATGCCTGTTGACCTGAAAAAAATGCGCAATATCGGAATTATGGC
>JAFPCT010000225.1 GCA_017390125.1 Treponema sp. | reverse complement strand
CGCTATGCAGCAGGAAATCAGCTTCAAGGCCCATAAGGGAGAAATTCTGGGCTTTACCGGCATCGTAGGTGCGGGCAAGAGCGAATTGGCAGGATCCCTCTTTGGATCATTCCGCAAACAGAAGGGTAAGCTCTTCTGCGAGGATGTAGCCGTAATCCATGAAATCTTCCCGGCTGAACCAGTGCTTCAGGTTAAAACCTGCATGCTCCATATTCATACGTTTGAATTCCATGACAGCCTCATCTTCCCTTTCATGCATAAGCTCAAAAAATATAAGCTTAGCACGGCTTTCCTCATCTGTTCTGGCAGAAAGCCACTGATAGTAGTCAAAGGAACTTACGTTATTTTTAGTATATGTTCCCCTTGTTTCAAAGGAATCATTGAAAATTGAGCGCTGACGCTGATCAGACAGGATTTCATAAGCCCGGACAAGTTCCTGAAATTCAGCAGAGGATTCCGAGCGGTTTATGTCCGGGTGAAGAATTTTTGCCTTCTGGCGGTAGGCTTTTTTAATTTCTGCCGCCGTAGCATCTTTTCGGACTCCTAGGATTTTATAACAGTCAATCACAATTTTTCTCTTTCAGGAAATCTTGAACAGGGCTTCAATTTCCGGTTTATGAATTACAAGTACCGGACAGTGAGCAAAATTAACAATTTCCTCTCGCGCCGTAGTCACAAGGTTTCTTCGGCTTTCCGGGAACGGCAGCTGGGCACCCTTGCCTTCCTTGCCGCCTATAATAAGCATGTCAGACTTAAAGTCATCCGCAGCCTTTATGACCTCTGTGCAAACAGACCCTTCAAGAAGCTCAGTCTGAAGCTCAACACCCTTTGAAGAAGCCAGTTTTTTCACATAATCAAGGTAAGTACGACCGTCCTTCCGGAGGGCCTCAGTATAGGAATCCCTCTCTTCAGGAACAAAGAATTTTGAATTAAGCAAAAACTTTATTGTCGCAGTATCAACAACAAAAACAACTTTCAAGGCAGCCTCATACTGCTTTGCAAGCATTATTCCATACATTGCGGCATGAATGGAAGACTGAGAACCGTTTATGGATATAATTATATTTTTCAATAAAGACTTACTCATTGCTACAACGCCTCTTGTTTTCGTTCATTTTTTTTCTTCAAAGCCTTCAGCACAAATACATTTTCCCTCTCCTTCTCCTCAAGGGCATTCTCAATGTAATTCTTCGTTTCTACTGTCTGGGGAATAACCATCTTATCAAGTGCATTAACCCTTCTCTGGGTTTTTCGGACTTCTTCCGCAAGCCGCCACACAATAGTACGAATTGATGCCATTTGGGTAAGGAGAGCCAGAAGATTGAAAAATTTTCCTACAACCTCGTCTGTATTTGCATAGGTTCCTATCATGGAATAAAAGAGCTTCTGTTTCGGAAGGATCACATCGAGAGATGAAAATGTCATTCCTCCTATAGTAACCTGCTTTTCCTGCATGTCAAAATCATAGTGTATGTTTTGAGCAGCTCTTTTTACCTGATCGGAACCGTCAGCCATAAGCATCCGTTTGAACGCCGGATATGCCGACTTAACGGCTTCGTCAATTTGAGTTTCAAGAAGCTTCACCTTATAAACCATATGCATAAGCTCCTGAACAAGAATTTCACGTTTCTGCTCAAGAAGCTCATAGCCGTTCTGGCTTATGGCAAGCTGTTCTTT
>JAFPCT010000224.1 GCA_017390125.1 Treponema sp. | reverse complement strand
ATTATCCTTTACAACAAGGCTAACTGTAACTGTTGTTTCAGAAGAAGGCATTGTAACTGTAATTGCATCTGTTCCCTGTCCACTCTTAAGAGCTGCACCTGTTACAGTCCATGTATAACTTGTGATAGTACCGCCATTCTGGTCATAAGATTTAGCAGCAGAATAAGTTTTTTCCTCATTAATGGCTACACTTCCTGCTCCTGTAATTACAGCAACAGGAGGAAGATTTGCATTGCTTGTTGTAAATGAAAGAGTTTTTTCACTTGAAACCTGGTTTGCAGAGTCGTAAACAACTGCTTTAATTACATGCGAACCATTTGCAATATATGCTGTTTCCCATGTATATGTTACCGAAGCTGATTTACCAGACAGAGCCAAAGTTGTAAGGTTTGCTCCATCCAATGAAAGCACAGCCTTAGACAATGAAAGGTTGTCTGTTGCCTCAACAGTAAGAACAACATTTCCAGATACAGTTCCGCTCTTATCTGCTGTAAATGAAACAAGAACAGGGGCTTCTGAATCATCCGGGTTTGCCTCATACCATGTACCGCCTTTGTACCACCATTCGCCGGCTTCACGAGAAAGGTTTGAAGTCTGTCCGTTTCCTTTGTTGAATATCAGATTACAAGAAGTCTTAGCAATTTCTACATCGTACCAGCCGTCGCCATCACTGTCAGTCATATCTGTTCCTGGCCACTCTCCAAACAATTTTTCAGATTCAGAAACCCATGCATAAATATGTGTATAACCAGCAGAAACTTCTACATGCACAATAATTCTGTCCGTAACAGTTCCCAGAGTACCAATATCAGTTGTTTTACCACTTTGTACAGTTGCAAAAGTTTTTACAACCTGCTTTCCATTCTGTGTTACGTAAACAGGCCAGGTACCAGGAGCGATTCCAGAAATTGAGCCGTCGCCTGCATATACATTTGTCTTTATAGAAGAAACCGGGTCACCAACCTGAATTGTGCAGCCTTCGTAGCAGTTTTTAAAACTTACAGTACCAGTTGAAAGAATGTACTTTGAAGCATGTTCTAATGAACCGCTCACAAAATCGCTTGCAATGGAAGATGAATCAATCAAAGACCAGTTCTTTGAAGAATCAATTGCATTGCTTATTGAAGTTTTCTGAGACTCCGAAATTTCTGAAATATTATATGAAGAAGACAAAAGAGAAGCAAATACGTTTCCCAATGCCGTAGTTGACTTGTCAACTGTAACACTATTTGAACCGGATTTTATATCCGTTACCGCACGAATCATTACAGTTCCCAATTTAGCATTGCTGCTGTCATAAGCGTATACAGTAACAATACGATTTTTACCCACTGGAATTCCTGAAACAGATATGGAACCGCTTCCGGAACCGTCTTTAATCTCTTCAGATTTTCCAGTCAACGGAGCCGAAATACCTGTTCCTGTTACAGAAGCACTGGCAAAAACTATGTCAGAAACATTCAGTTCACGGGAATCACTGGAATTTACAGTAAGAGAACCGTACTTAGTGTTGTTTTGCGTAGATTGCAATGCACTAAGTAAAACCATGGACGACTTGTCATCAAGTTCATTCGAACAAGAGACACAAACAACTGCTGCAAAGATTGCGCCAGCTGACAGGATTTTCTGCCAAATACTTTTTAACATACGAACCCCAACCTCAATAAGGAAAAGAGTAATACGATATAAATCTCTCCGAAAGAATAAAAGCTGATAAATAATGTTTAGATAAGAATTTAAACTTTTTTCTCTTTAATGAAAATTATAAATCTGAAATATTAATAACGCAAATTTATTTTCAAAAAAAACAAAACAGCCTGCAAACTGCTCGAAAAATAAGAACAGATGCAGGCTGTTTTCGTTCTAATATATGGAAGAATCTTTCAAAAAAAACTACAGACCGAGTTTTTCCTTCATGATTTTCTTTGCTTTTTCAACGTCGTTAACCATAAAAATAGGCTGACTTGTAGCATCAAGAGTATCGCGCCACAAAGAACCTTCCGGATCAACTACGTTTCGGCTCAATGTAGCCATCTTTGTAGGTATGTATACGAACTTGTCATGAACAAGACCTACTACCATCTTTGTCTTTCCGGCCATAGCTGCATGAGCGGCATTGTTTCCAAGGCGTTCGCAGTAGATTGAATCCGAAGCAGTTGTAACTGCAGAACGAATCTGGTATGAAGGATCACAATACTTAAGGTCAAGCGGAATATTGCGTTTTGCAAAATATGATTTGATTGCATCGCGCAGATAAATACCGATATCAGAAAGACGTTTGTTTCCAGAAGCATCTGTCTGGTTTGTAGACTGCATGAGCTCCTGTCCGGCACCTTCTGCAACTACTATAAGTGCGTGATGACGCTTTTCAAGACGTTTCTCAAGGTTTGCAAGGAATCCGTTAGGACCTTCCATATCAAACGGAACTTCAGGAATAAGACAGAAGTTTACTTCGTGTGAAGCAAGTGCTGCCGCAGCGGCAATAAAGCCTGATTCACGGCCCATAAGTTTTACAAGTGAAACACAGTTGTACTGTGAGTGAGCTTCCATGTGCATTGAAGCAATAGCTTCTTTTGCCTGCTGAACGGCTGTCTCAAAACCGAATGAGCGGTCAATAAATTTGAAGTCGTTGTCTACAGTCTTAGGAATACCAACAACGGCACATTCAAGACCTTTCTTTGTGATTGCATCAGCAAGATCAGAAGCTCCGCGCTGAGTTCCGTCACCACCGATAACGAACATCATGTTGATTCCAAGGCGCTCAATTGTCTTTACGCCGTCAGTTTCAAGACGATCTCCGCCGCCTCGGCTTGAACCAAGGTATGAGCCGCCGATTTTATGAATTTCATCTACAATCTCAGGATTAAGAGGAACAGGGTCGAATCCAGAGTCTTCGAAAAGTCCCTTGTATCCATACTGGAAACCTACGATATCGCGAACACCATAGCGGTTCCAGAGACAGCGTACAACTGCACGGATTACGTCATTCAATCCAGGACAAAGACCACCGCAAGTACAGATTCCGGCCTTTACTTTTTTAGGGTCAAAATAAATATATTCACGAGGACCAGCTTTCTGAAGCAGGTTTGTTTCGTCAACATCATTAGGTTCTTCAGTAGAAAAAACATTGATCCTGTTTCTAACGAAAGAAGTGTCAACAACATAATTAGCACAAGCGTCGCCTACAACAGTTGACAATTCAATAGGGGATTTTATTTTACATGGACCTAACTGTTCAATTGTAAAATCATATTTATTTTTAGCCATTTTAAAAAGCTCCTCTTATGACATTCACTCTATCAAGTTAGAATATCATAGTTTTTACGGACATTTCAATATACTTTTGTAAAAAAAAAGACAAATGAATTTTTACTTGACGGTGAAACGAAGTAGAATTTATATTTTAACCAGAGGTTTTGCATATGTCTTTAAAATTACGAAATGCTTTGATTGGTTTGGGAATTGCAGTCGTTGCTGTATTTTTATGTTATTCCTGCGTAGCGGGTAATTACAACACATTGGTTTCTATAGAGGAAGAAGTTGATTCTCAATGGGCACAGGTTGAAAATCAGTACCAGAGACGTTTTGATTTGATTCCTAACCTTGTTGCTACTGTAAAAAAATATGCCCAGCATGAAAGCGATGTTTACGTTCAGGTTTCAGAAGCCCGTGCAAAAGCCGGCGGAGTTACAAAAATCGATTCCGAACTTCTGAACGACCCGGAAAAACTTGACCAGTATCAGAAGGCCCAGGATTCTCTTGGCGGCGCTCTGCAGAGACTTTTGAGCATTACGGAAAATTATCCGGAACTTAAGGCGGACAAGAATTTCCTTGCCCTTCAGGACGAACTGGAAGGAACTGAAAACCGCATATCAATAGAAAGAAAGCGCTATAATGACGCTGCTCGCAGGTTCAACACAAAGATAAGACAGTTTCCGACTGTACTTATGGCCAATAACTGGGGATTCAAGTCAAAGGCATACTTTACTGCCGCAGAAAATGCAAAAACTGCTCCAAAAGTTGAATTCTAACTTTCAAGGAAAACTGAATTGAACAGACGCTGTTTATTGAAGAAAACTAATCTTTCCGCAAAAGACCTTGAGGAAATAAAGGAAAGCGTAAAAAAAGCCGAAAGCGCTACGACGGGTGAAATAGCCCTGGCCATCACGGCAGAAAGCGATTCTTATTCATTCTGGGAACTGCTTTCAGCAACCTATTTTGCCGCAGTGGTTTTCATCTGCCTTCTTCCATTTGCAAATGAAATAAAGGCTCTCTATGAAAGATTTTTCTGGACAGTAAGCGACTGGGTTTTGCCGGCATTCTATGGAATTGCAACACTTGCCACTATTGCATTGGGCTTTTTTGTAATGAACCTGCCCTTCTTTGACCGGCTTATAATTCCACATTCAGTTCAGAAAAAAAATGTTACGGCCAGAGCATTCCGTCATTTTGCAGAATCCGGGGTTTATGAAACACAGGGACATTCCGGCATACTTATTTTTGTTTCATATCTTGAGCGGGAAGTACGGATCATTGCCGATTCCGGAATCGCAAAAAAGATTCCTCAGGATTTGTGGAACATAATCGCCGATGACCTTGCCAGCGGAATAAAAGCCGGAAACACAAAGGACGGTTTTATTTCTGCAATCAATAAATGCGGTACTCTTCTTGCCGAACATTTTCCGGCAGAAGAAGAAAATCCAAACGAGCTTCCGGACGGACTTGTAATTTTGAATGATTAGGGGAAAGGAATGAGAGCAAATAAAGTAAGTTCAATAGTAATTGCCGCATTCCTGCTTTTTGCGCAGAATGTATTTTCCCTTGAAGTACCGGCTATGACCGGACGGGTAAACGATTATGCAAAGATTATAAATTCATCTCAGGAAAGGCAGATTTCCGAATATCTTGAAAATCTGGAAAACGCAACCGGGGTTCAGATTGCAGTCCTTACCATTCCTTCACTTAAGGGCGATAACCTGGAAGATTTTTCAATACGAACCGTTGAAAAATGGAAGCTTGGAGGCAAAAAGGAAGACAACGGAGCCCTGCTTCTGATTTCTTATGCAGAACGAAAAATCCGCATAGAGACGGGCTATGGACTTGAACCAAGACTTACAGATACAAAATGCGGCATGATCATCAGGAATATCATCGCTCCTGCATTCAGAAACGGTGATTACGGCGAAGGAATTTTTTCTGCCGTAAAGGCAATGGGAGCTGTTTCAACCGGCAATTCATCTGTAAGCGGAACAAGACATGCAGAACCTGAAAACGACACAAAAGATGATATTGCCAGCTTTATCTACGGCTTTATGTTTGTAATAGCCTGGATCCTGCTGTTCTCAAATATTACCAGCAGGCGCTTTTTCCGCTGGCTTCCCTGGTTCTGGCTTGGAAGCATGATGGGCGGCGGAAGGCATCATCATTACCACCGCGGCGGATATGACAGTTTCGGCGGATTCGGTGGCTCTGATTCGGGCTTTTCAGGCGGCGGCGGACATTTTGGCGGCGGCGGAGCTTCTGGCGGATGGTAGGGTTTTGCAGCATAAAGCAGAACTCATTATTGTAGACCTCTGTTTTTTCTGTTATATTTAAAGAATGGCATACGAAGTAACAGCAACAAGACGCCGCCCTCAGCAATTTGAAGATTTGGCGGGTCAGGAATTTGTTGCAGAAACACTAAAAAATTCGATAAAGACAAAACAATTCGCCCATGCGTACCTTTTTGCAGGTCCACGTGGATGCGGAAAGACATCTACTGCCCGCATTCTTGCAAAGGCACTCAACTGTCAGGCAGGAAGCGAACCGACATGCACGCCCTGCGGCCAGTGTGAATCCTGCCGGGCTATTACTAACAGCTCAAGCATGGATGTTATCGAAATAGACGGTGCCTCAAACACAAGCGTAAACGACGTCCGACAGATAAAGGACGAAGTAATGTTCCCGCCTACAAGCTGCCGGTACAAGATTTACATCATCGATGAAGTCCACATGCTTTCCACAAGTGCATTCAACGCGCTTCTTAAAACAATCGAAGAGCCGCCGGCACATGTAATCTTTATTTTTGCCACAACCGAACTGCAGAAAGTACCTGCAACTATAAAATCCCGATGCCAGCAGTACAATTTCAGGCTTGTCTCTTCTGACCGTCTGAAAGAACTTCTCAGCGACGCCTGCAGGGAAATGAACATTCAGGCAGATGATGAGGCCCTTTACTGGATTGCAAAAGAATCGGGAGGATCTGTCAGGGACTGCTACACACTTTTCGATCAGGTAGCGGCTTTCAGCGACGGCCACATTACATACGAAAAAATCAGGGACAAGCTAGGTCTTCTGGGAATCGAGCGGTTGAACACAATATTTGAGTTCTGTGCGGCCGGCGATTCTGAGAATGTGATGAACCAGCTTGATTCATTCCTTCAGTCGGGAATTTCAATAGAACAGCTCATTTCAAATTCATCTGAATACCTCAGAAGCCTTCTGCTCATAAAGAACGGTATTACAAAGGAATCTCTTCTGGGACAGAGTGCCGAACGATACAGCAAAAAAGTTTTGGACTCATGGTCTTCAATTCAGACAGAACGTGCAATTTCGCTCTTCCTGAACTTGTACCGTGACATCCGCTACTCTCTTTCACCGCGATACGAACTTGAACTGGCATTCTCACGCCTCTGCTGGCTCAGCCAGTACGTTTCACCTTCGGAAGTTAAGGCGGCAATAGACAAAGCCCAGAGCCTTTTGAGCCAGGCCGGAGCTGCACCAGCACAGACAGCGGCACCCCAGCCGATCCAGCCGGCTCAGCAGAGTCAGCCGATCCAGCACATTCAGCAGGAAACTCATCAGGAAGTTCCGTCGCAGAACTACGGTTCATTTTCAAATGCTGCCGCACCCAAGCCGGCAGAACCGCAGTTGAACGCAAATACAATCCAGAACAATGGGATGCCGGCAGGAATGCATACATTTTCCGCGCTGAGCGCAAGTTCCCCGGCAGACAGCAGTTCCGGCGGATTCTCTGCGGAACCAAATGCCGTTCAGGAGAACCCGAACCCTTTTTATAACGGCGGTGCCGTGCCGCCTTTACAAACAGCGGCTGATGACACAAGCTATGATGACTGGGGAAATCCGGAGGGCGATTCCTATGCCCCTGCAGAAGATGACTGGCAGACTTCCCAGACCCCGGAAACTGACGAGCAGCTTGCCGAATCTTATGAAAACGAATTTGCAGAAATTCAGCCTCAGGAAGAGCAGAATGATCCTGTTGCCGATTCAGCAGAAGCATTTGTCAGACCGGACGGCTCAAAAATTTCCCTGAAAGAAGCTTTTGACAATCTTGTAACAAAGCTTTCTGCTCAGAATCCAATGGCATCTTCCGCCCTGCTCCAGACCTCGAACTGGAAAATTCAGGGAAAGACAATTACGGCAGAAATTGAATCTGATTTTCAGGCAAATTCAATTAAAAATGCCCAGATGCACATAAATGAAATTTTAAGTCAGATTCTGGGCGACACAGTTCAGTTTGAATTAACAAAAAAGGATATTCAGGTTCAGGAAAGCCATGTTGAAGTTCCTGAGCAGGTAAAACTTTTGTGCAATATATTTAAAGGAACCATCGTAGGAGGAAAACAATGATGAATCCGTTTGATCTGTTGAAAAATTCCGGAGCTATAAAAGAACAGGCTGAAAAACTTCAGGCAGAAATGGAAGCCATTACTGCAGAAGGCTCAAGCGGCGGAAAAATGGTAACAGTTACCTTGAACGGCAAATTTGAAATGCAGAACATTCATCTTGATCCGATCTGCGTTGACAACCGCGATGTAAAAATGCTGGAAGACTTGATCGTTGCCGCCCACAGAGATGCAATCAATCAGGTTCAGGAAAAAATCAAGGAAAAATCAGCTTCTCTCCTGGGCGGACTTAACATTCCCGGACTGGGACTTTAAGCATGAACATAATAGATGAACTGACCGGCTCATTTTCACGCCTGCCGGGAATCGGTAAAAAAAGCGCCTCAAGAATCGTGAACCATCTTTTAAAAGCAGATCCGGTTTTCATTCAGAAATTTTCCAGGGAGCTGATTGACCTGCAGCAGAAGATAAAACCCTGCTCTGTCTGCGGTTCATGGACAGAAACAGATCCATGCCCAATATGCTCCAGTCCCCTCAGAGACAAAAGCATAATATGTGTAGTTGAGCAGCCTCAGGACGTTCAGACAATTGAGAATGCAGGAGGATTCACCGGAGTCTACCATGTTCTGGGAGGAGTAATTGCTCCTCTGGAAGGCGTAGGCCCTGACCAGCTGAACATAGCAAACCTTATTTCAAGAGTGCAGAAAGGAAGGGTGAACGAAGTGATAATTGCAACAAACCCGACCTTTGAAGGAGATTCAACCGCCCTTTACGTTCAGCGACTTTTGGCTGAGCATGCCGGCGTAAAAGTCACACGCCTTGCAACCGGAATTCCAGTAGGCGGAGACCTTGAATACGCAGACAAACTTACACTTGCACGAAGCTTCCGCGGCAGAAGCACATTCTGACTTCTAGCCCCGGAGTTTCTTGAAGAGTTTTTTCAACAGACCGATTTTTCCGAACAGAAGCCAGTAAAGAAGTGCAACCACTGCACAGAGCGGAATTCCGCAAATTACAGCATAAAGCAGCACAGAAGCAAAACCTGCGAAGAAGGCAATTACATTTGCAAAAAAACGCCGTGCTCCGTCACCGAAATCCGGGAACTTGAATCCGCCGGTAGTCGTATTGTACGGAAGGGTTATGAAAACCGATATCGTAGAATAATCAATTTGATTTGAAAGCCTGTTCAACCTTCCTTCCATGGACTCAATTTCCGACTGAACATTGTTCAGCTCACGTTCAATCTTGAGCATATCCTGCATTGTGGAAGCCTGTTTCAAATATCCGCTCAATTTGTCACGAAGAACTTTTCGGGTCTCAAGCCTGCCCTTAAGGTCATAGAACTGTTCTGAAACATCCTGAAGTGAAACTGTGGTGTTTTTTACAGATCCGAACTTGCCGGCCGATTCCATTGCCGCATCAAACTTTGCAGAAGGAACCTTTACGGTAACACTGCTGTCAGAAGTACTTGTACTGGAAGATTCAATGTAACCGCCGAATGACGCGCACCATTCAGAAACCTTTTCCTCTGCGTTCTGAAGGTTCTGAACTTCAACAGAAATAGTTCCGTTTTTTATGAGTTTACGCTCAAGGACAACAGCAGAGGAATCATCTGCCGCCTCGTCAAAGGAATCAGACGCAGCAAGGGCATTTGGAGATGGTGCTTTTGCCATGAGCACCCTTGAAGCAGAAAAACCTGAATTCAAAGGAGCAGATTCATTTACATAAACATCTTTTTTTTCGCACGAAGCAAAAATGAGGGCTGCCGTAAGCAGAAATATAATTCTTTTCATGACAATAGAATAATCGGTAACGGAAAAAGTTACAACACAAGGGACAGGAAGGTTTTGGTACAAAGCATATTAATTGATAAGAATAAGGTTTTTCGCTAGTATAGTGTCATGGATTTATTGAAGAAACTTGAAGAATGTGAAGCACGATACAAAGTTGTACAGGAAATGGTTATGGATCCTAATCTTGTAAAGGATCAGAAGAAGTACAAGGATACGATGCGCGAAAACGGCTATCTTTCGGAATTGAGCGAACTTTATGCCGAATACAAAAAGATTCTTTCGGGAATTCAGGACGCAAAAGAAATGATTACGGCTGAAGACGATGCCGAAATGAAGGAAATGGCCCGGGAAGAACTCAAGAACCTTGAAGAGCAGCAACCTAAAATTGAAGAACAGATAAAGGTTAAACTGGTCCCGCCGGATCCTCTTGATGAAAAGAACATTATTCTTGAAATCCGTTCCGCAGCAGGCGGAGACGAAGCCAGCCTTTTTGTACGGGACCTTTGGGAAATGTACTGTCACCTTGCAGACCGCAAGGGCTGGAAATATGAAAACATGGAACAGCAGGAAACTGAAGTCGGCGGTTTCAACAAAATCGTAACTTCAATTTCTGGAAAATTCGTTTACGGTACGCTGCGCTGGGAAAGCGGAGTTCACCGCGTACAGCGTGTTCCGGCAACAGAAAGCCAGGGCCGTCTTCAGACTTCAACTGCAACTGTTGCCGTTCTGCCGGAAGCAGAGGAAACTGAAATTGAAATCAAACCGGGCGACGTTCGCGTTGACGTAATGCGCGCCGGAGGCCCGGGCGGACAGTGCGTAAACACTACAGACTCTGCCGTTCGCCTTACTCATATTCCTACAGGACTTGTCGTAATCCAGCAGGATGAAAAGAGCCAGATCAAGAACAAGGAAAAGGCTTTCCGCGTATTACGAGCACGTCTTTTTGACCTTGAAGAAAGCAAGAAACAGGCTGAACGTGCATCTGCACGAAGCAGCATGGTCGGAAGCGGTGCCCGCAGCGAAAAGATCCGCACATATAACTATCCGCAGGATCGCATTACAGATCACCGCATCAACTACACTCAGCACAACCTGCCGGCATTCATGATGGGCGAAATGGACGATATGCTTGATGCCCTGAACGTATACGCAAAAGAAGAGCAGCTTGCTGCAGACATCACCAATTTGTAATGAACTGGGGGGATTTTCCCCCCGTTTTATTTGGCCTTACTATGACCATACAGGAATTTAAAACTACATTTACCAGCCAACTTACTTCTTCACCAAGCGCAGCCCTGGACATAAGCATTTTTCTGCAGGACTGCCTGAACAAAGACAAGGCATGGATTCTAATGAACAGAGACTATGTTTTATCAGATGAACAGCTTGCATGGCTTGAGGATGCGGTACAGAAACGCAATACAGGCCTTCCCGTTGCCTACATCACCGGGCACAAGGAATTTTACGGCTATGATTTTCTGGTTACGCAGGACGTTCTCATTCCAAAGCCGGACACAGAAATACTTGTTGAAAATGCCATTGACCTGATAAAAGACAAGATATATGCAAATCCTGGAAAAATACTGATGATTTGTGATATGTGCACAGGAAGCGGCTGTATAGGACTTTCCGTGCTCCGCTCTCTTTTAGATGACTCAGACATTCCGTTTGCTCAGATTCCCCACTTTACGCTCTGCGATATAAGCCCCGCCGCCCTGGACGTTGCCCGCCGGAACGCCGCAAAACTTTTTACAGAAGACGAGCAGGAACGTATCCGTTTTGTTCATTCAAACTTGTTCTACGACGTTCCCTGGGATTTTGATGCTGTGCTTACCAACCCACCTTACATTCCGGCAGAAATGACTGATGAGCTTTTGAAAGACGGCAGAAGCGAACCACGTCTTGCGCTGGACGGCGACGTTACGGAATTCGGAACGGCTTCCGGCTCAAATGACGGACTTGATATAATACGCCGGCTTGTTCCTCAGAGTTACGGTCGGCTTATACACAACGGAATTTTTCTTATGGAAACCGGAGAATATAACGCAGACGAAGCAAGAGCTCTGTGCGAGGAAACAGGCTTCCGAAAAACAAAAACAATTCTGGACCTTGAAGGACAGAAACGTGTTACATACGGAATCAAATAGGAACTGAGACTGTCTGAAGTCTGCAGAACCTAAAACACTATAAAAAAAATCCCAGTATTGTAAAAAGATTTATAAGTCTGCTTCCTCTGCGGCGAAGAACGAAATGCCTTCTCCCTGAAATTTATTCTTTACGGCAGAAATAATTGCCTTGGCTTTCTGTGCATTTTCCCGGGTAAGGTATGTAAACAGCAGGAAATTCTGTTCAGGCCATGTTGTGGTGCCAAGTTTTTTTGATTTTTTACCGCGGCCGTGTACGGTAGGCACAACGGTATATTCAATCTCAGGAATTTCCTGCTCCAAAAGTTCAGTGATGTCTTCCTGAACGGACTGATTGGCTATGATTTCTATCCTGTAATTCATATTTCTTTCCTTAATTTAAAATCCTGCTAGTCCAGGCTGTCCTGCATTTTCTGAATCATCTGCTGAATATATTCAAGTCGTTTCAAGACAGCTTCATTCGGAGCTTCCTCCTGCTCTTTTGTTTTAACAGAACTTACGGATGCATTTTCGTCTGGCTCCTCAACCGGAGTCTCAGCAGGTTTTGCCTTCTTTTTAGGAGCAGACGGAACGTCTTTCACTCCGCTGTAGTCAATCTTGATTTTTGAAGAGACTGCCTTTCCAGAATTCTTCATTACGAGTGAATAGAGAACCGGAATTACAAGCAGCGTTACGAACGTTGAGGAAGTAAGACCTCCTACTACGGCAATACCAATCGGCTGAACCATGGCACTCATTCCTTCTGTGGCAAAACACATAGGAAGCATACCCAGAATTGTAGTCAGGGTTGTCATAAGAACCGGGCGCAGACGGCTTGATCCGGCTTCAAGACAAGCCTCAAACATTGGAATTCCTCGGTCACGAAGAAGGTTCGTATAGTCAACAAGGATGATACCGTTATTTACTACGATTCCGACCAGCATAATAAGACCGACCATAGCCATGATTGAAAGCGGCTGATTAATTGCCTTGTACAAGAAAACCACACCTATGATAAGGAATGGAATTGTCGCAAGGTTTATGAGCGGAGCCTTGAAAGATTCGTAAGTCGCAGCCATTACTCCGAATACAAGAATAATTGCAAGCAGTATGATGCTCACGTACATCTGCATCTGTTCGGAAACGTCTTTCCAAGAACCTTCGTAAGAAACTGTAACTCCTTCAGGAATAATGAATGTATTTGCAATTCCTTTCCGAATCATGTCCTCAACGACATTGGCGTTTGTTTCTGTGACAATCGAAGCCTCTACATGAACGATTCGAGTCTGATTTTCGCGGCTGATTGTTACCGGACCAACCCCCCTCTTTAATGAAGCAAAGTTGGAAACGCAGACCTTACCGTTCTTTCCCTGAACATACATTGACTCAAGGTCGATTACATTCTGCCGGTCCTCAGGCTTGTACATTACGATTACATCATATTCTTTTCCACCATGACGGTATTCTGTGGAAGTAACGCCGTTTATGGCATAGTTTATTTCTTTTGCAACAGTAGTAACGTCTACACCGAATGCATAGGCTCGCTCACGGTCAATTACAACTTCTACCTGAGGAAGACCTCTTTCCGTATCAACCGAAGCTTCTCCAATATCAGGAATTGTCTGCATTACGGCTTTTATTTTTTCCGCAACAGAAAGGGCCGCGTCAAGATCATCTGAGCGGATTGCAATATCAAGGTCATCGCCCGTCATCTGGCCGCGCATACCGGCATTGAAACTGAAACTGGCTCCTGCAAAATCAGTAAAATGACTGCGCAGCTTCTGCTGTATTGTCATGGCTGAATCAATCTGCTCTGCAGAAGACGGCAGACGTATTTCAATAGAAGCTTTATAAGAGCCGCTGTTTCCAGATCCCCGTCCGCCGGTTCCGATTGAAGTCGTGATGAACTTGTAGCCTTTTATTTCATTTCTGATTATGTCTTCGAAGGCAAGTGCAACGACTTTTGTTTCCTTAAGAGGAGTTCCGATAGGCATTGTGATGTTCAAAGTAACAGAATCATCCTTTCCGTTCGGCATCATGTTTACCCGGAGCGTAGGAATAAGCGCAAGGGAAACAAGCAGAAGGCAGACTGCAATCACCAGGGTAACAGCCTTGTAAGTAAGGGCAGCCCTGAGCACTTTACGGTAACATTTTGTAACGAAAACAATCATCTTTTCAAAAGAACCGTAAAGAACCTGGAAAAATTTTGACCTGACAGGCTTTTCATTTCGGTTTGTAAGCGGAAGGAAAACACCTGCAAGAACTGGAACAAGGAAAATGGCAACAAGCAGTGAAGACGAAAGAGAAATTACAATTGTAAATATGATTCCCTTGAACATCTGTCCCATCATGCCCAGCTCTTTCATGTAGAGCAGGAACGGAATGAATACACAGATTGTCGTAAGGTTTCCCGAAATAACGGAAGCAACCATTTCCTGAGAACCAAGGACAGCAGCAATCCTTGGCTTTGCACCTCGGCTGCGGTAGGCGTAGATGTTGTCTATCATAACGATTGAAGCATCTACAATCATTCCGACACCAAGGATAAGACCGGTCATGGTCATCATGTTCAAAGTAATTCCTGCGAAGTTCATGGCAAGCAGGGTAATTACGATTGACAGAGGAATGGAAATTCCGATTATGACTGTTGATTTTATGTTCTGCAGGAATATGAAAAGTACAATGACGGCAAGAATAAGTCCTTCGTATGCAGACTGTACTAGAGTATTGATTGTCTCACGGATTGAATCTGTATCATCGCGGAGGATGGTCATTGAAATGTCGCTTGGAAGAGTGTTCTCAAGCTGGGCCATTTTTTCATAGACATTGTTTGCAACAGTTACGGAATTGGATCCGGACTGCTTTGTTATGGAAACGTAAACTCCCGGCTCACCGTTTATGTAAACTTCACTGGTAGCGTCTGCATATCCCATGAAAGCCCGGCCTATGTCACTGAGCTTTACGTCATAACCGTTTATTGTTGTAATTACTGTATTGTTAACTTCATCAACGGAATTGAATTCACCAGTTGTTCGGACAACGTAATCTTTCTGTCCTTCATTGAGTTTTCCGCCGCCAAGCTCAAGGTTCTGCTTTGCAAGAGCAGAAGAAACTGCTGTAACTGTAAGACCGTAAGCGGCAAGGCGGTTCTGCTCAAGCTCAACCCGGACAATCTTTGTATTACCGCCGGAAACTCTGGCCTGTGCGACTCCGTCTGCCTGCTCAAGAATATCCACAATGTTGTCTTCCGCAATCTGCTTCAAGTCGCTGGCAGAACGGTTTCCCCGAATTGCAATTCTGAGGATCGGCATGGAATTTGAGTCCATCTTGAAGATCGTAGGAGAACCGGCATTGTCAGGCAGGTTTCTTGAGACGCGGTCAAGCTTGTCCCGCACGTCGCTTACCGCCTGATTTATGTCTGTACCATAATTGAATTCAAGAAAAATAAGACTTGACCCTTCCGAAGAAGAGGAATCAAGTGATTTAAGACCCGAAACGCTGACAAGGGAACTTTCCAGGACTTTTGTAACAGTTTTTTCAACAGATTCCGGACCGGCATTTGTATATGTGGTCGAAATCGTAATGTAAGGATAATCCACTTCCGGGAAAAGTCCGATTGCTACGTTCTTGATCGTAAAAATTCCGACAAATCCAAGGAGAGTGAACGTAATCAGAACAAGGACCGGATGAGATAAAGTGCTTCTTGAAAGAGTCATCAGCGTTTTCCTCCCTGAACTGGCTCCCCTCCGGCAGGAGCTTCAGATTTTGCATTTGCATTTGGATCAGGGTTTTCCAGGTCATTTACTTTTGCACCGTCGCTCAGACTCAGCATGCCCTCGTATACAACCCTTTCGCCTGACATAAGGTTGTCCGTAACTTGAATTTTTCCGTCGATAGATTTGCCGGTCTTAATTTCACGGCGGCTTACAGTGTAATCATCGTTTACGACAAAAAGATATGCAGATCCGTCATCATTTGTAACGACTGCATCTGAAGGAACTACAAGTTTTCCCGAATATTTTGTTGTATAAAGCTTAACCTTAGCAAACATACCGGCATTTACGCGGCTGTCTTTTTTGTCAAAATTAAGAATAACCTGCTTAGTTCTTGTGGAAGAATCTACTACAGGACTTACACGGCTTACAGAAGCAGAGAAAACGACTCCTGGGTAAGCTTCAAGGCTGACTTCTGCCTTCAGACCGGTTTTCAATTCTGCAACATAGCGTTCCGGAACATTTACAGAAATCTGAAGGTTGTCGATATCACCGATCATCGTCACAGCAGAATTCGTAGTGACTGTTGTTCCCACTTTCAAAGGAGAGGAGACAATGCTTCCGCTGATAGGAGCCTCAACCGGGCTGAGAGCATATTTTGTTCCCGGCTCGCTAGGATCGATTTTTGCAATTATATCGCCTTTCTTTACATGGCTTCCCAAAAGAACATTTATCTGCTGAACCTTTCCGCTCATTGAAGGAAAAACCTCTACAGCGGACTGGGATTCAACCTCACCGTTTGTTATTACATAGTTGGTCAATGTTGCTGTCACAGCTTCTGCAGAACGGACTGTAAACGTAGTATTTCCGCCGCCCCACCGACCGCCTTTTCCCGGCATTCCGCCCTGTGCTCCGTCGCCTTTCGTAGCATTTATGACTGCAAACAATACAGCTGTCACACCAACAGCCGCTGCAATAATTATCACTGAAACTTTAGTTTTCTTTTCCATAATATCTATTTCTCCTGATTATGCGTTGGTCTGATTTCCTAGATTTGCGATTGTTCCAAATTCAATGCCAAGAACGTTTTCAAGATCAAGGATTGTACTGATGAGAGTATATGCCTGGCTCTTCAAATTGACTCCGGCGCTGAGAACAGAATCACTTGCACTCTGCAATGAAATCAGGTCTGTTTTTCCGTAGTTGTAGGCCGTCAGGTTCATCTTGTAAGTCTGTTCCGCAAGGTTAAGAGTGGCCTTAAGGGATTCAACCTGTGCCACAGCAAGATTTATTTTGCGAATATAGCTTTCCGTCTGAACTGCAACAGAAGTTCTGGCATCTTCCAGGCGCTTTTCTGCAGTATCCACGGAGTTCTTTTTTGAGCTTATATTTACAGCCCTCGAAGACCATGGAAGATAACCGTCCAGAGGAATTGAAACCTCAACGGAAAGAGCATTTGTAGTATTTACGGTATCGCTGTCCTGAACTGCAGATTTTCCATAAGAATATGCCGCAGAAACGCTCGGAGCATATGCAGAGAAACGGCTGTCCAAAAGGCTGTTCTTTGCAATCTTAACGTCGTATTCCGCAGACTGAACCTCCGGCGCAGGTTTGTCAGGTACCGGCAGACTGTCTGCTGAAATCGTAGAAACAGAAAGCACCTCATCAAGAGAGCCGTTCAGCTTTACCGTCTGAGACTGTTCAATTCCAAGAACCTGTTTGAACGAAGCAAGGTCATTCTGCAGCGATATTTCCGCAGATTCAACGGCAGGCTTTTTTGATTCATAATTGACCCGGCTGGTAAGAGCGTCCAGCTCGCTGATCTTTCCGTTCTTGAATTTTTCCTGATTCTGGTCGTACTGTCCCTTTGCTGTCGCAAGACTCTGTTTCTGCAGCTCCAGATTTTCCTGCTGGTAAAGCAGATTGTAGAAAGTCTTTCGTACGCTCAGTTCCACGGCTCTTTCTGCCTGGGAATACGTTATCAGTCCCTTCTCATACTGCAGTTTTGCACCACAAATGTCAGTGTAAAGATTTGTCTTCAAACCCATGCTGACCCGGCCGGTAACGCTTACAGCCTTCGTGTCATTCTCAAAATCCTGACTGGCGCTTCCTGAAACATTTGCCGTAGGGCTTACGCTGTTCCATGAATATTTGTTGGCTGTATGCAGATCTTCAAGGGAATTTCGTGCTGTCTTGATACTTATGTTGTTTTCCTTTGCAAGTCTTACTGATTCTTCAAGAGTTATTTCCAAAACTCCGTCCGTCCCTGTGTTTTTTGACGCAAAAAACGGAAAAGCACATCCTGCAAGAATCAAAATCAAGATGTACATCTCCTTCATGTATCTCATGTGTCTTCCTTATGTCAATCTCTATGAATTTAAATCCGTCGGATTTTTCATAGTTACAAAAAAAAATAAAAATATTATTTACTATATTATCGGATTTTTGCTATCTTTTATACAGAGAGTAAATGAGTAAGAACATTATTTTTAAATCCGATGAATCTGATCCTCAGGCTCTGATTCAGGAATTTTTTGAAGCATATCCCCATTATGTGCCTTCAAGCGAAAGAATCCGCAAGGCATGGGATTTTTTGCTCTCTCACTCAAAAGACAAAGTACGAAGCTGCGGAAAACCTTACTACCTTCACCCTCTCAGAATAGCTTTCATACTTGCCCAAAGTGAATTTGATGAAGACTGCATAATTGCCGGACTTCTTCACAGCGCATATTCCCTGAACATTACAACCCAGCAGCTGAAAAATGAATTCGGGCCGGGCGTGTCCAACATAATTGAGGGAACGTCCAAAATCATGAATATTTCAATCACCTCAAAAACCCTGCAGCAGGCAGATGCCATACGCAAAATGCTTTTTGCAATGATAGACGACGTGCGGGTCATTTTTGTGGAGATTGCAGAACGGCTTGACCGCATAAGAAACATAAAGAATCTGGAAGCCCCGAAACAAAGGGAAATTGCCGCCGAAGCCCTGGACATCTGGGCACCCCTTGCCGACCGGCTTGGTATGTCCGCTGAAAAAAACGAGTTTGAGGATCTGAGCCTTAAATACACTAATCCGGACGCATTCCAGCAGATAAAAGCGGTAATAAGTCAGAAAAAAGAAGAACGGGCCGCATACCTTGCCAGCGCTGTTTCAAAAATACAATCCGAAGCCGACAAGCTTGGAATCAAGATTTCGATTACAAGCCGTGCAAAACATTTCTATTCGATCTATCAGAAGATGAGAAAAAGAAACAAGGAACCGGGAGAGCTTTTCGACCTTCTTGCTCTCCGAATCATCTGCCAAAAAAATGAAGAATGTTACGCACTTGTAGGAATCGTTCACTCATTGTGGAAGCCTTTGGACGGAAGGTTCAAGGATTACATCGCCATGCCTAAGTCAAACGGCTACCAGTCTCTGCACACCACGGTAATGTGTGAGGATCGTCCGCTTGAAATTCAAATCCGCACCCAGAAGATGCACGACATCGCCGAGCACGGAGTTGCCTCACACTGGCTTTACAAAAAAGGAACAAACCACGACCTGGTGAACAGCGCTAGCCTTGCCATTTTCAATCGGCTCCAGGAACTCCGGGATAAACAGGTGTCAGACGAAAATTTCTTCCAGACACTGAAAAACGAGCTTCTTGGAAACGAAATTTTTGTATTCACACCGAACGGAGAAGTCAAGCAGCTGCCGGAAGGTTCGACTGCAATTGACTTTGCATACATGGTTCATTCTGCCATAGGTGAAAAAATCGTAGGCGCAAAGGCAGACGGAAAAATCATTCCGATTACCCAGCCGCTTAAAAATACGCAGATAATTGAAATTCTCACAAACCCGCAGGCACACCCTACGGAAAACCAGATAAAGTTTGCACGCACTTCAAAAGCCCGCCAAAAAATTCATGCATGGCTTTCTGCAAACGATCCGAACTTTGAAGACAAAAATGCCGTTGCAAAACTGGAAGCAGAAAATGCAGACCATGCGGCACAAAGCCACCTGATTCAGAACGAAAAACGCCGGGGCCACAAAAAAGGTGAAGGCGAAAAAATATTCCGCAAAAATGTAACCAAGGTGAAAGTTGCCGGTCTATCAAACTTCATGGTAACCTTCGCACAGTGCTGCCACCCGACCTACCCCGACCCTATTGCCGGCTATGTCTCATTTTCAAAAGGAGTAATGATTCATCGCGCCGACTGTCTGAACTATCTGAAGGCCGAAAACATAGACCGCAGAACAATCCCGGTGGAATGGGATGACAGCGGAGAGAACGAGTCCTGAAGCAGCAGACTTGTTTTACCGCTGTCGTCAGTTTTGCGAGGGGCAAAACTGAATGACTTGTTCTGAAAACTTGTGATGCGGAGAGAACGAGTCCTGAAGCAACAGACATATTCTACCGCTGTCGTCAGTTTTGCCGAGGGGCAAAACTGAATGACTTGTTCTGAAAACTTGTGATGCGGAGAGAACGAGTCCTGAAATAGCGAACTTGTTTTAGTGGTTTTCTTCTATTGAATATTTTCTTGCTGATGTCTATAATTTCACTGTCGACGGCGAGATTTTCGTCGTCTTTTTGTTTTTATAGGAGTGTAAAATGAAAAAAACTGTACTATTTGCAATTGCGGCACTGACACTTTGTCTGCTTCCAGGCTGTTCAAAAAAAACAGTCCGGGGAGAATTCACCGTAGAAGCAGGAAAACTTAAAATCGGCTGCGAAGTCGGCTACCCTCCGTTCGAATATTACTCAGAAGACGGAAAAACAGCTCTTGGGTTTGACATCGAACTTGGAAACGAAATCGCACGACGACTTTCACTTGAACCACAAGTAATCGACACTGCATGGGACGGCATTTTCGCAGGTCTGGACACAGAACGCTACGACATCATCATTTCAGCAGTTTCAGTTCTTCCTGAGCGCCAGGAAAAATATGATTTTTCAGTTCCATACATCGGAAACGGACAGGCTGTAATCGTACGCAAGGATTCAGAACTTAAAGTAAACACCCTCAAGGATCTTGAAGGCAAAAAACTTGCATACCAGTCACAGTGCTCAAGCGACTTCTTCATCAACAAAAAAGCAGAGGAAGAAAGATTTTCGTTCATACCTTGCTCATACGACAAGATTCTTAACGCATACGATGACCTTCGTCTTGGAAGAGCAGATGCTGTCATCAGCGATACTCTTGTAGCAATCGACTACCTTACAGCAGAAAACAGCGAATTCAAGCAGGTTTGGAAAGGCGTTTCTGACGACTACTTCGGAATCTGTGCTAAAAAAGGAAATAAAGTTCTGGTAGAAAAAATCAATTCAATAATCGAAGAGATGAAGGCAGACGGAACCATGAAAGCTCTTTACGAAAAGGTTTTCAAAATGGATTTGTCTGACAGCATAAAATAATTTTCAGAGGAAAAAAATGAAAAAGGTTTCAGCATTTGTTTTTACATTATTCATTTTATCAACTGCAGCTGTACTTAAAGGATGAACAAAAAAAGTTGCCCGCATTGATGCGGTCGTTTGCGATTCACTTGTAGCCGCAGACTACCTCAGCAAAACTGACTCGGAATACCCCCTTGTATGGACAGGACTTTCCGATGAATTCATGGGCAGCTGAGTTTCAAAGAAAAATGAAGGAGCTTTACGAAAAGAATTTCGGAATCGACATGACTTCTTCACTTAAGACGGAATAAAACTACAGGAATTTAAAATGACAGGTTTTCAAAGAATTTTAGGCTGGATTCCTCAGCTTCTGTCAGGAGCAAGAATAACAATACTCCTGACATTGTGCTCCGTAGCAGCAGGGCTTT
>JAFPCT010000029.1 GCA_017390125.1 Treponema sp. | reverse complement strand
TTTCAATTTTCATGCGATACTTATAGTATAAGGCTTTTTTGATTGGGGGTATGCTATGAGGAAACAGATTATTATTTCAATCAGCCGTGAGTATGGAAGTGGTGGACATGAAATTGGCAGAAAGCTGGCAGAAAAGTTGGAATTCGAATTCTTTGACAGAAACCTTTTGGATGAACTTGCAAACATCCGGAATGTAGATACAAATTCTTTGAAGAAATACGATGAAAAACCTCGCAATCCGTTCTTCAGCAGAACGGTACGGGGATATACAAATTCACCGGAACAGAACATTGCAGAAATGCAGTTCTCGCTCCTCAAGCAGAAGGCTGCCGATGAAGATTCATTCGTAATTCTTGGCCGCTGTTCTGACGAAATTTTCATGGGCATTGCAGATGTCTTGAAAATCTTCATCCGCGGAGACCTTGATACAAAAGTTAAGCGTGTCATGGAAAAACGCGGAATGAAAGCTCCGGAAGCTATAAAAACTATCGAGCGCCACGACAAAAAGCGAAAGGCCTATCACGACTACTTCTGCCATTCAAAGTGGGGCGAAGCGTCTACATACGATCTTTGCATAGATTCCGGAAAACTTGGAATTGACGGAACAGTTGATTTCATCGCTGACTTTGTTCAGAAATATCTGGAAAAGCGGGATTCATAGAAATTACATAGCGTGCTTTCTTGGCGCGCTATTTTTTTATCATGACTGAAAAACTGAAAACAAAACTGCAGGCCCTTGCAGAAAAATATGAAAATACAGATTTCCTACTCTCGGACCCAAGCCAGTTCCTGCGCTACTACAGAAACCAGCGTGATGCAGAACCAGCCGCTTTTACGGCAGCCCTTCTTTCATTCGGAAACAGAAGCTTGTTCATTCCAAAAATCAGACAGATCTTCCAGACAGCAGACAAGTCCGGCGGATTTGCAAAATGGATTGAAATCGGAGCCTTTGAAAATGACTTTAAAAGCCCCGACGGCAACGAACAGAAAAAATTCTACCGGTTCTATTCCTACCAGGACATGAAGGTTCTGTTCCGCCGTCTTGCAGGAATTCTACAGGGCGGACAGACTTTCGGCGGTTACCTGCAGGAAAAATTTTCATCGGCAGGCTGCGGTAATGACAGCTCACTATGGCAGATTATTTCTGAATCTTTCCCTGACTGCGCCATTGTGCCGAAAGGCAGGAACAGCCCTAACAAAAGAATTCACATGTATCTGAGGTGGATGGTGCGCCGTAATTCACCGGTGGACTGCGGCTGGTGGACATGGTACAGCCCTTCAAAACTGGTGATACCCCTGGACACCCATGTGCTTCAGGAAGCAAAGAAGCTGGGGCTGATTCCACAGAACGCGGCAGCCTCGCTAAAGACAGCCCTTATGATAACGGAAGAGCTTAGACAGATATGGCCGGAAGACCCCTGCAAAGGAGATTTTGCTCTTTTCGGTCTGGGCGTTGACCCGGAAAAACAATAACAGAGAGGTAAATGACATGAATTTTATGGACGAAGCTTTGAAAGAAGCCTACGAAGGAATTGAAAAAAAACACGGCGGTCCTTTTGGCTCGGTTGTAGTAAAGGACGGCAAAATCGTGGGCAGAGGACATAACCGCGTTCTTTTGAACAAAGACCCTACCTGCCATGGCGAAATGGAAGCCATCAGAGACGCCTGCAAAAATCTCGGCACTCATGACCTTTCCGGCTGCGAGCTGTACACCACTGCAGAACCATGCCCAATGTGCCTTGGAGGCATTCTGTGGGCAAACATAACCCAGGTTTACTACGGATGCACAATTTCAGACACAGACAGCATAGGCTTCCGGGATGACAAATTCTATGAAAGTTTCGCCGGAAAGAACAATCTCTTTAAAAAAACGGAATATCAGCGGGAAAAATGCCTTGAACTTTTCAAGGTGTATGCTGAAAATAAAGACAACAAACGCTACTAGGAAAATAAAATGCAGGACTACGACGCTTCATTCATGCGCAGAGCCATTGAGCTTGCAAAAGGCGGAGAAGGAAAAACAAACCCGAATCCTCTTGTAGGAGCCGTAATCGTAAAGGACGGCAAAATCATCGGCGAAGGATTTCATCACAAATACGGAGAACTTCACGCAGAGCGGGAAGCCCTTGCCGACTGTGCCCGTCGCGGAAATGATGCCTCTGGTGCAGACATATATGTAACCCTGGAACCATGCTGCCACTTTGGAAAACAGCCGCCCTGCACTCATGCAATTGCAGAAAGCGGAATAAAGCGTGTTTTCGTGGGAAGCCGCGATCCGAACCCCCTTGTCCACGGAAAAGGAAATGAATACCTGCGTGAACAGGGAATTCAGGTTCAGGAAGATTTTCTGAGAGAAGAATGTGACGTTCTGAACCCAATTTTCTTTCACTACATTTCTACAAAAACTCCGTACGTTGCCCTGAAATATGCTATGACGCTGGACGGGAAAATCGCGACAAAAAGCGGCAAGTCAAAATGGATTACCGGTGAAGAAAGCCGTGAATTCGTACAGAAATTGAGGAACCGCTACGCCGGCATAATGTGCGGTTCAGGCACGATTCTTGCGGATGACCCCATGCTGAACTGCAGGATTCCCGGCGGAACAAATCCCCTGCGAATCATCTGCGATTCAAAACTGCGCATTCCCTTGGAAAGCCAAATAGTAAAGACAGCTGCACAAATTCCAACGCTCATTGCCTGTGTAAAACCTGATGGTGAAAAGAAAGCCCGTCTGGAAGCCGCCGGAGCAGAAGTCCTTGAGCTAAATGACGACGGCAAAAATCACATAGATTTAAAGCAGCTCATGGAGATTCTGGGCGAGCGCAAAATAGACAGCGTTCTGATAGAAGGCGGCGGAGAACTTAACTACAGCGCCCTTGAAAGCGGAATAGTACAGCATATCTTTGCATTCTGTGCACCAAAAATATTCGGCGGCACCGCAAAATCCCCGGTAGCCGGCAGCGGAATAGATTCCCCGTCCGAAGCATTTACTTTTTCATTAAGCGCCATACACCAATTCCGGAACGACATACTGCTGGAATACGACAAATAATTATAGGCAAAAAAACAGCTGCCAGTCGAAGATTTTTTGTAAAACCGCACGCTACCGTGCTACACGCTGCTGTGCCTTGGAACTATATACATTGCCGCTTTCGCGGCAGCACAGCAGAGTGTTTTTACAAAAAACATCTTCTCCTTCCCGCTGTTTTTTTTACATATATTGCGGTTTTTTATTTTTGTGCAAAAAAGTCAGCGCGAAGGAGAGCTGTGTTTATTCGACTGGCAGCTGTTTTTTTATACCACTACTTTTTTTGCACCTAATTGAGAACTTTACCGCATTGTTGTATCATATTCTGCTATGCAATTTGATAATCCGTTGATTGTTCAGGGAGACAGAACTTTACTTTTAGACGTACACGCACCTCTTGCAAACGAATGCCGTAATGAGCTCATTCCTTTTGCAGAACTCGAACGCTCTCCGGAACATCTTCACACTTACCGTCTTACACCCCTTTCACTGTGGAATGCAACCAGTGCAGGACTTACCCCGGATGATGCCGTAAAAGTTCTGGAAAAATATGCCCGCTATGAAGTTCCCCAGAACATCTCAATGTGGATTAAAGAGACTGCGGGCCGCTTTGGAAAACTGCGCCTTGTTCCGGGAAAAAAAGTTATTGTACCGGTAAAATCTGCAGACGTTCTTAATGATGAAATCAAACCTGATGACGTAAAGACAATTGAAGAGCAGTACCTGTATCTTGTTGCCAATTCCCGCCAGGTTTACCTTGAAATAAAAGCAAATCCTCAGGCAAAGAAACTTCTTGAACCATGCGAATACAGCACTGAAGGCGTGGAAAATCCTGCCGAGCTTTCCGAAGACGAAAAGAAATACTGCTTTCAGCTGAAGCTCACTGATCGTGGAACTATAAAACAGGTTCTGCTTACAGCCTTATGGCCGGTAAAAGATGAAGTTCAGCTTGAAGACGGCGAACCTCTTGATTTTTCACTCCGCACGGAAACAAAAGCCGGGAACAGTTTTGAAATCAGAAACTACCAGAAAGAAGCCGCAAAAGCACTTATCGGAAACCGGGGTCCGGGAACAGGATTCGGAACAATAGTGCTTCCATGCGGAGCCGGAAAAACAATCGTTGGCATGACCATTATGGATCTGCTCAAGACAAGTACGCTCATAATCACAACCAACATCTCCGCTGTCCATCAGTGGATTCAGGAACTTAAAGACAAGACAAACCTGAGTGACGACCAGATTGCAGAATACACCGGCGAAAACAAAAACCTTGCTCCGGTAACCGTTGCGACATACCAGATTCTTACCTGGCGTCCAGAAAAAGACGGACCTTATCCTCATTTTTCAATTTTTACAAAACGCAAGTGGGGCCTGATAATTTACGACGAAGTTCACATGCTTCCTGCACCTGTATTCCGGGTTGTAGCCGAAGTGCAGGCTGTTCGTCGCGTCGGTCTTACAGCAACCCTTGTACGTGAGGACGGCTGCGAAGGCTTTGTATTCAGCCTTGTAGGTCCTAAGCGCTACGACGTTCCATGGAAAGAGCTGGAAAAAAGTCACTGGATTGCAACAGCTGAATGCGTTGAAATCCGTATGGACCTTCCAGAAGAAAAAGAAATTGAATATGCAGTTGCTTCGCCACGGGAAAAGCACAAACTTTCCAGCGAAAACCCGGTGAAGAACGAAGTGACAAAACAGCTCATCGACCGCTTCCCGGAAGACAAAATACTTGTAATCGGACAGTACCTTGATCAGCTTAACGGCATTGCAAAATTGCTGGGCGCGCCAATCATTACCGGAAAAACCCCAAACGTTGAGCGCGACCGCATTTATAAAGAATTCCGCGAAGGAAAAATCCATGTGCTTGTAGTCTCAAAAGTAGCAAACTTTGCCATTGACCTGCCGGATGCTTCCATTGCAATTCAGGTGAGCGGTACCTTTGGAAGCCGTCAGGAAGAAGCTCAGCGTCTGGGACGAATCCTGCGCCCGAAAGAACGAAAAAGCCTTTTCTTTACCCTGATTACCCGGAATACAGTTGAAGAAGATTTTGGCTCAAACCGCCAGAAATTCCTTGCCGAGCAGGGATATTCCTACAGAATCCTGCGGTACACGGAAGAAGCCGATTTGAACGAGCTTAATGACTCCAGCTGCATTGCAGAAAGGAATTAAAATGCAGATAGAAAAAGAAGATCCGAAAGTACAGCGAATAATCCGCTGGCGAAACTCAATGTCTCTTCTGAACGATGACCGTTTTTTTGAGATAATGCGCATCTACATCGGAGAAGTACGCACGCCCTTCAACAAGGACAAACTCCTTGAACAGCTGAGCTCCATTTTCAGAAAGGAACAGAACAGAGAAAAAATCATCGCCTACCTTTCAGATTTTGACATAAAAATAATCTCTGCAGTAGCTTCAATTGAAAATGCAACAAAAGACAAACTCACGGAGTTTTTCAAAACAGAATATCCCGTTTCAGAAATTTATTCCGAACTTCTGAATCTTACTGAACGGCTCATCATTTATTCATACAAAAACGACCGGGAAGAATCCATTATTGCGCTGAATCCCCTGCTTGAAGATGTCCTTAAACCTTACGTCAACGTAAAGAAACTTCTTCCTGAGCCAGTGCTCGCGGCCCACAATTTTGACGCACCGTTTTCACTTTCACCTCTGTTCATAGCTTCATTCATTTCCTACATTTATGAAAACCCGGAAATGTGCCGCAACAACACAAGCTTCAAGAAAAAGGACCTTGAGCGGCTTGAAGAAATTTTCCCGGGAAAACAGAAGATTCTGGAGCTGCTTTTAAAAGGATTTGTAAACTTAAAGCTTGTAAAGCAGGGCGAAAAATCTCTGGAAGTTGATGAAAAGCGCTTCGAAATATTTGCACAGAACCCGGAAATTCAGCAGTACGCATTTTTATGTACAGCTGCCGCAGTCCGCCTTGGTCGGGAAGGTCTCCGCAGCCAGACACAGCTTCTTCTGGACGTTGCCGCTTCTATTCCTCAGACAGGGCTTTCAAAATCATCGCTCCTGCGCACAGCCTTTCTGATAAGCAACAAAATCCCGGACGAAGACAGACGGCCTGCCACAGGACGTTTTTTTCGCATTCTGGAAAATCACCTGCAGAATTCAGCAAAGACAGAATTTTCAGGGCAGATTGAAGAGGCCATAATCGACAACGCAATTGAATTCGGATTTTTTTCAGAGACAGGAAAAACCGAAAACGAAGAGCCTGTACTGGTTCCTGGCGCAGGACTTTTGAACAGCACACAGACCATTTCTCAGGAACAGAAAAAGGGGATCCTGAACATAAACGCAGGAACCAGCATAACCATAATGCCGGGTCTTTCACTCAAGGAGCTTCTTCCTCTCATTCTTTTCATGAACGTAAAGAATTCCAGCACCGTAACAGAATTTGAAATTACCCGCAAATCCGTAAGCAGAGCTTTCGACAAAAGCATTATGAAGCCGCAGATTATGGATCTGCTCCTGCAGTACAACGCCTATAAAATTCCACAGAACCTTGAAATCAATATTGAAGAATGGCAGAGGTCCTATTCTTCTGCTCTTCTGTACAAAGGATATGTCCTTAAGGTGGACGAAAAGCAGGAACGGCTGGTTCAGAACAATCCTAAAATCGCAGCATACATACAGCTTCAGCTTGCACCAGGAGTTTTCCTTCTGAATATTCCGCTTTCCCAGGAGCCGGACCAGTTCATAAAAGATTCCGGTCTGGATTTCATGGGAAACGTAAAGACGGCCGCACCAGAAGCAGAAACAATCAACTATCCGCTGGTACGACGGGGAACAAACTATTTTAACGAATCCCGGAAACCTTCCGTTACAGAGCAGGTGCTTTATGATCATGAGAAGCAGGTCCAGGAATTTAAAGACAGCCTCATCCGTAAACTTGATTCCATGGAGCTTTCAAAACAGCAGTACGAAGGACTAATGACCCGCATTGAGCGCAAGGTCATTTTGAATGAAGAGCAGCTCAAACCGGAAACCGTCCGAATGGAGATTCTTGAGGCAGACGGAATGAATTACACTGGGAAAATCCATCTCCTTGAAAATGCAATACAGTCCGGAGACATGATTGAGCTTACGATTCCAGACGAGACCAATCCTTCCCGGCTGGAAAAACTTTTGGGACAGCCCCTTATGCTTGCTAAGCAGACAAATGATTCCCTTGTGAAACTCGCGCTCCATAAAACTGGTGAAATTCGTTTCTATTCAGTGAGCAGGGCAAACCACATAAAAATATTCCGCACTTCGATTTTCCGCTAGGCATAAAAAAACCGCCGTTGCAATAACGGCGGTTCAGCAGGCAGTTAAGCTGCTACAGTTCTTCTACATCAGCAACATCGCTTATGAAAGCTGCTGCACCTTCCCCGACATAGGTTTTGTGCAGGTTTTTCATAATGTTCCGGATGACACCAACATACTTGTCCTCAATCATCAGAATGAACATTACGTTAAGCTGAGGCCAGATGGCATCTCCCAACTTAGGGTTTGTATTTCCCTGACCCATAATGTTGTCAATTTTTGTGTACTTGCATTTTATTTCTGCAACACGGCAGGCTCGTTCATACAGCTTCACAAAATCCACTTCAATAGCCTGAGTCATCATAATCTCTATTCTTTTCATTTTTCGCCATCCTGATTATCGTCCATAATCATATCCGAAACATCTGCCAGTGCCGACTGAAGTTCCTTTAATTTTCCTGCCAGTGCCTTTTTTGAAGAACATTTTCTTCCCTTAGCCTTTTCAGCAAGAACCTCTACAATATCCGGTTTCTTTTCAGTTGTCTCCACCTGCATAGCTTTCTCAGCATGCTCGGCTTTTGACAAAGTTTCTCCGTTTGCCTCAGCAGAGCCGATGTCACCTACAAGGTTATCGTCAATCTTTTCACGGGCACGTTCCTCAAGAATCTTGCGCTCACGCTTAATGTTGAAGTTGTAGTAAATTACCGGCATTACGAACAAAGTCATAAGCGAACCAAAACTCATACCGCCAAGTACCGTAAGACCAATCGGCTGTGTCATTGCTCCGCCTTCACCAGGGAAGAACGCCATAGGAATAAGCGAAGTAATTGTTGTAAGCGTAGACATAAGGATAGGTCGCAGACGGTTTCTTGCCGCTTCAACACATCCTTCCTCAAGGCTGTATCCTCGCTTTCTGAGCAGGTTCGTGTAGTCAACAAGTACGATACCGTTGTTTACGATTGTACCGACAAGTACCAGCATACCTACTATGGATACTACGTTCATCATTGTGCCGGTCATCAGGTAAATCAAAACTACACCGATGAATGAAAGCGGAATAGTAAAGATGATGATGTACGGATCCTTAAAGGACTCAAACTGACTGGCCATAACGGCAAATACAAGACAGGCCGCCATTATGATGACGATTGAGAATTTCTGAATTGCCTCAACCATGTCTTTATATGAACCGTCATAACTGATGATTACGTTCTCATCCTGAATTATGTGCTCGCGGATAACCCTGTCAACATTCTTCTGAACTACATTAAGTGAGAAACCTTTCTTTGGCTGCAGAGAAATGCGGATTGTTCGGGTCTGGCTTTCGCGGCGGATCTGAACCGGTGCATAAGCTTCTTCATATCGTGAGAAACTTGCAAACGGAATTCGCTGGCCGGAAGAATTCATTACATAAAGCTGCTCCAGGTCAGTGAACTTCTGTTTGTCGGCAGAATCAAGACGTACAATCATATCGATCTGCTTTCCGTGGTCGTCATAGCGGCTGGCAGTTTTTCCGTTGATTGCGGCATTCAATTCTACACCGGCAGAATATGCATTTACACCAAGCTCGTACATTCGGTTTCTGTCCATGTTGATTTTGAGTTCAGGAAGTCCGTCCTCAAGGTCAATCGTAGTTTCATTTACGTAATCCGAAGCATAGTCCTTGATTATCTGCTGGATTTCCGTTGCAGAACTTCGCGCCAAATCAAGGTCGTCCGAGCGTACTACAACATCAATTGCAGACTGAGTCGGACTCATCGATCCTGCACCGAAAGTAAATTCAGCGCCAGGGAATGAAGAGAAATACTTTCGAATCTTTTCCTTTGCAGTTTCTTCATTGTCCCAGCCAGGTTCACGCTCCCTTTCATTGTAAAGCGTAATTGTAAACTGAGCGGTATTCGAATCCGACGCGCTGCTGAGCATGTTGGAGCCGCCGACAGACGTAGTCGTAAACTTAACGCCCTTCAATTCTGGAAGTACATTTTCCTTCATCTGATAAATTACTTCCCGGGTTACATCTATTGTCGTTCCCTTAGGCATGCTCAAGTCAACAACAACCTGTGTAGAAGGAACTTCCGGCATAAAGATGAACCCTACAACTGTAACTGCGTAAATCGAAGCAATGAACAGCAGGAATACACTAAGAAGTGTAAGCCTTCTGTGGTGCAGAACCTTGCGTACTGCAGCTGCATAGTCATTATCCAGCCATGCAAAGAAGCGTCCCATAAGAGCGTCAAATCCGGCCGCAACCTTGTTCTTCTGAATCATTGAAGACTTGCCGATTACAAGGTACTTCGACGAAAGAACTGGTACGAAAATTGCCGCAACAGCAAGAGAACAC